>CAIQJD010000218.1 GCA_903872005.1 uncultured bacterium
CGCGGCGTTGTTGGCATGGGAGTGACGACGACTCGCCTGCATGCCTGAACAGGCAGGATACGCCGACCGCTTTTGACTGGACCCATCGGGTGTGCTATAATGCCAGAAAGCGCGTATCTTAGTATCTTATACGCTTTAGCGCCGGCCGCCCATCTTGTCAGTCCCGTCAACCTGTGGTATGTTAGGGGCCGGCGCATCTCCCATGAGACGGGCGAGATTACACCAGAGGAGGCTTTCCCGCATGTCGCCATCCATTTCGCAGCGCGCCGCGCGCATCCCGCCTTCGGGCATCCGCAAGTTCTTCGATATCGCCGCCACCATGGACGATGTCATCTCCCTCAGCATCGGCGAGCCAGATTTCGATACGCCGGCGCACATCTGCGAAGCCGGCATCGCCTCGCTGCAGGCCGGCAAGACCCACTACACTTCTAATTCGGGCATGCTGGAGCTGCGCCAGGCCATCGCCGACGATCTGCGCCGGCTCTATGGCGTGGCCTACGACCCCAAAGACGAAATCATCATCACCGTCGGCGCGTCCGAGGCGCTCTACCTGAGCATGATGGCGTTGTTGGACGCCGGCGAAGAAGTGATCGTGCCAGAGCCGTGCTTCGTGGCTTATGCGCCCGAAGTGGAGCTGGCCGGCGGCGTCGCCCGCCGCATCAGCACCAGCGTCCAGGAAGGCTTCCAGGTACGCACGGAGGACATCCGCGCGGCCCTCTCGCCGCGCACCAAAGCCATCCTCATCGGCAATCCCAACAACCCGACCGGCACGGTCATCAGCCGGCCGCGCATGTTGGAGATCGCCGGCCTGGCCCAGGAACGCGATCTCATCGTCATCTCCGACGAAATCTACGCCCGGCTGGTTTATGGCGTCGAGCATGTCTGCTGCGCCGCGCTGCCGGGGATGCGCGAGCGCACCATTCTGCTGAACGGTTTCTCGAAAGCCTATGCCATGACCGGCTGGCGCATCGGCTACGTAGCCGGCCCGCGCGAGCTGATCGCGCCGATGCTGCGGGTACACCAATACACGATCATGTGCGCCGGCACCACGCCGCAGATCGCCGCCCTGCGCGCCTTGCAGGCCGGCGACCCGGATGTGGAGTATATGCACGAGATTTACGCCCGCCGGCGGCAGCGCATCGTCAGCGGCCTCAACGCCATGGGCCTGACCTGCTTCGAGCCGGGCGGGGCATTCTACGCCTTTCCGTCTATTCAATCCACTGGCCTGACTTCGGCCGAGTTCTGCGAGCGCCTGCTGCGCGAAGAGAAGGTTGCCGTGGTGCCGGGGAGCGCCTTCGGGGCGTGCGGCGAGGGCTACATCCGCTGCTCCTATGCCGCATCTTTCGAGAACATCGAAGAGGCGCTGCGGCGCATGGGCCGCTTCGTGCAGAAGGTGCGCGGCTGAGTCATTCTGACGCGCCGGCGAAAACGTTGGGAGGATCATGCGACGTCCGCGCATCCTACTGATCGGTCTGATCATCGTCTTGCTCTTGCTGTCGGCCGGCTGCGCTGGGCCGGCCGACTGGCTCTTCGCGGCCACCGGCGAAGCCAAACCCCTCGCGCAGGCCAAAGGGCTGCTGGACCTGACCCTGGGCCTGTTGCGGCCGGCGCCGCAGACCGCTGATTACGTCCCCGTGGCCCATGCCGGCCTCTCGCCCTATGGCGTCAACGTCTTTTTGGAGCAGGAGGTTGAGCCGGCCAAGCGCGAACAGTCGGTGCGGATGATCGCCGATGCCGGCTTCGACTGGATGCGCCAGGAATTCCCCTGGGAAGATATCGAAATCCACGCCAAAGGCGATTTCCAGGATCGCCGGCATGAGCCGTACCGCTCGGCCTGGGACAAATACGACCAGATCGTGGGCGTGGCCGAGCAATACGGCGTGCAACTCATCGTGCGCCTGGGCAATCCGCCGGCGTGGAGCCGCGCCGACGGCGATGCGCGCGGCAGCTTTGGCCCGCCGGACAACCTCGCCGACTTCGGCGATTTCGTCGCCGCCGTGGCGACCCGCTATCGGGGACGCGTCCGCTACTATCAGATCTGGAACGAGCCGAACATCTACCCCGAATGGGGCGAAGCGCCGGTCAACCCCCAGGCGTATGTGGCGCTGCTGAAAGAGGGCTACACGCGCGTCAAGGCCGCCGACCCCGACGCCGTGGTCATTTGCGGAGCGCTGGCTTCGACCATCGAGCTGGACTACCGCAACCTCAACGATTTCGCCTTCTTGCAGCAGATGTACGACGCCGGCGCGGCCCCTTATTTCGACATCCTGGCGATGCAGGGCTATGGCCTCTGGTCGGGGCCGACAGACCGGCGCATGCAGCCGCGCGTGATGAATTTCTCGCGGCCGCGCTACGTGCGTGACATCATGGTCAAGAACGGCGACGCCGGCAAGCCAATTTGGATCTCCGAGATGAACTGGAACGCCGTCCCCGACCGCATCCCCGACAAGTCTTTCGGCCAGGTGACGGAGGAAGAGCAGGCGCGTTACGTCGCCCTGGCCTATCAGCGCATCCAGCGCGAATGGCCCTGGCTGGGCGTGGCGAACCTTTGGTTCTTCAAGCGTGCCACCGATCAGGAAGCCGGCCAGCCCTGGTACTATTTCCGCATGGTCGAGCCAGACTTCACGCCGCTGCCGCTCTACGGGGCAATGCAAGAGCAGACAGCACGGCCGGCGACCCTCGGTCGAGGCTACCACCAGGAAGACCACTGGGCGCTGCGCTACGCCGGCGACTGGCAGGATGTCGCCGATGGGCGCGCCGTCCTGGGGCGCTATCGGGCCGCCGACGCCGGCGCGACGCTGACCTTCGGCTTCGAGGGTCGCCATCTGCGCCTGATCGCGCCGCGTGGGCCGGCTTTCGGGCGCATGACCATCCGCGTCGATGACGGCGCGCAGCGGGAGATCGTCTTGACGGCGGCCGAGGAACGTTTTGGCGAGGTTGTCTGGCGCGGCAATTGGCTGGGCGCCGGCCCACATACGGCGACGGTCGAGGTGATCGCCGGCCGCGCCGCGTTGGACGGCGTCATCGTCTATCCCTGGCCGCTGGGGATCCATGGAAGGTGAGGCGCGCATGAATTTCGTAGGGCCGGCCCCTGGCCCACCATCCGCCGGCGACATGGCGCAGCCTGGCGCTTCGGACGCCCACAAGGGGCGAGGCTACGCCGGCGTAGCGGCCCTGCTCTTGATCTTCGTACTCGCTTTTGCGCTGCGCGCCTATCGCCTGGACGGCCAATCGTTGTGGGCCGACGAGGGGAACAGCGCCGCTCTGGCCGGCCGGCCCTTCGCCATCATCGCCAACGACGCTGCCCAGGACATCCACCCGCCGCTCTACTACTTCTGCCTGCGCGTTTGGACGCGCCTCTTTGGGACGAGCGAGATTGGCTTGCGCTCCCTTTCCATCCTCTGGGGCTTGCTGCTGGTGGCCGCCGTCTATGGGCTGGGCCGGCGCGCCGGCGGAGAGGCGCGTGGCCTGATCGCCGCCTTGATCGCAGCCGTCTCGCCCTTCGGCGTCTATTATGCCCAAGAAGCGCGCATGTACATCATGGCCGCGGCGCTGGCCGGCGTGGCAGGGTATGCCGCGTGGCGGCTAGCAGACCTCGCCCCCATCCCCGGCCCCTTCCCCCTCTCCGTGTACGGAGAGGGGGAAGGGGTTGGGGTTAGGGGTGCGGTGCGCCCCGGCGCGGCGGCGCTCTACGTCGTCGCGGCGGTCGCCGGCCTGTATACCCACTACTTCTTCCCGGCGACGCTCCTGGCCCTGAATCTGGTCTGGCTGATCTTCTGGCTGCGCGGCCGGCGCTGGCCGGCGCTGTGGCGCTGGCTCGCCCTGCAGGCTCTGGTTCTGCTGCTGTATCTCCCCTGGCTCGGCACCGGCGTCAGCCGGCTCCTGGCCTGGCCCTCCAGCGCGCCGAGCCTCGCGTCCGTGGCCGCCTATGCGCCGACTCTCCAGAACTGGCTCCCCTGGGCCTGGCGCGTCTTCTGTCTGGGGCCGGCAAGCTGGATCTGGTCGGCCGCGGCCTTCTTGCCCCTGACTATCATCGGGGTACTGGCCGCCGGCCGGCGCGGGACATGGCGACGCGGCCTCTTCTACCTCCTGGGCTGGGCCGCGCCCATCGCCTTGATGATTGCCGCGCGCCTGTATGAGCCGGCCCGCTTCAAGTTCCTGCTCCTCGGCAGCCCTTTCCTGGCCCTGACTCTGGCCGAAGGCGTCTGCATCGGCATGGGGGCCGGCCGCGCCGGCTGGCGACGTATCGTCGGCTACGCCTGGGCCGGCATCGCCCTGGCGGCTCTGTTATTCAGCAGCGGGCGCGTCCTGGCGCGCTATTTCTCCGATGCCAGCATCGCCCGCGACGACTACCGGGGCATGGCCGGCTATATTGCCGCCGTCGGGCAGGCCGGCGATGCGATCATCCTCAATGCGCCGGGCCAATGGGACATCTTCTCGTACTACTATCGCGGGCCGCTGCCGGTCTATCGCTTGCCGGCCGAGCGTCCGCCGAACCCGGCCCATCTGGAAGCGCAGTTGAGTGATCTCCTGAGCCAGCATAGCCGGCTCTTCGTCCTCTATTGGGCCACGAACGAGTCCGACCCGGCCGGCTTGATGCAAAAGAGCCTGGGGGCGCGCTCCTATCCGGCCGCCGGCTGGTGGGCCGGCAACGTCTACTTCGCCCTCTACGCCACGCCGGCCTATCGCGCCGACGAGATGCAGACGACGTCTGTGGGCGCGACCCTGGGCGGCATGATCCGCCTGGAGATGGCGGCGCGGCCGGCCGACCCGACCGCCGCCGGCGACCTCTTGCCGCTGGCCTTCACCTGGAGCGCCGTCGGCGGGCCGCTGGCCGACCTGAAGCTCTTTGTCCAGGCGTTGGACGCCGGCAATCACATCGTCGGGCAGCGCGACGCGCCGCTGAAGCTGACCGCCGGCGCAGCCGACCAGCACGCGCTATTGATCGAAGCGGGGACGCCGCCGGGGCAATACCGGCTCATCGCCGGGGTCTATGAGGCACAGAGCGGCCGGCGTTTAGCGGTGACTGAGACGGGCAAAGATCATATTGATCTGGGCCCCTTGCAGGTGGAGCGGCCGGCCCGGCCGCTGCCGGCAGCCGCGCTCGCGCCGACTTACCACCTCGGCGGCGCGACCTTTGGGCCGCTGCGCCTGATCGGCTACGACCGCCATGAGCTGGGCAAGCCGCGCACGGTCGTTGCGCCGCTCAGCGCCGGCGCGCCGTTGCATTTGGCGCTCTATTGGCAGGCTACGACCGCGCCGGCCGGCGATTGGGAATACCGCCTCTGGCTGGGCGAGCGCCTGTGGGCCGACTGGTCGCCCATCGGCGGCGGCTACCTGACCGGCCGATGGGCCGCCGGCGAGCTGCTGCGCGACCAGCTCGACCAGTTCTTGCCGGCCGATCTGCCGGCCGGCGAGCATCGCCTGCGCCTGGAAATCCGCGCGCCGGGCCAAGAAAAAGCTCTGGGTGGAGTCTACCTGGGGGAGATACAGTGCAGATAGCCGGCGCTGGCGCGCTCGACCCATGACCGATGAAGGGCAAAAAAACGCTTACAAGGAGATTGAGACGTGGACACTACGATAAGTTCCTGCTGGCTGTGAGTATGGTGTTCAATTTGGTCACAGTCTGGTATGCGTGGAAGTGGGTCTAGACGAGAAGATTGGTTGGATTGCCGGGCGTTGGCGCTGTGTTGACTGAAGAAGGCGTAGAGGGCGATGGCAGGCCAGCGCCGGCCTGACATTTCGTCAAGCCGACGCGGCCCTATTGCGCATGGAACGAACGGATCAGGGGATGATCAACACCTGGCCGGCGAAGATACGGTCGGGGTTGGTGATGTCGTTCGCCTTCATGATGGCATCCATCGTGACCCCATACTGGGCGGCGATGACGCTCAGGACTTCGCCGGACTTCACGGTATGGGTGCGCTGGCCGGCTGCGACCGTTGGCGTTGGGCGCGGCGCTGGGATGATCAGGCGTTGGCCGATGAAGACCTGATTGGCCGACTTGAGGCCATTGGCTTCCACGATGGCGTCAATGGACACGCCGTATTTCTGGGCGATGACGCTCAGGCTTTCGCCGGCGACCACCAGATGGGTGAAGCTCGTCCCCACGGGCGATGGGGCCAGCGTGGCGGCCGGCGAAGGCGCGACGGTCGGGGCGCTGGCCGTCGCCGAAACGGCCGGCTGCGCTGTGGCCGCGGCGGCCGTCGGCGGAAGGGCCGTAGCCGGAGCGGACGTGGCGGCCGGGGTCAACGTGGCGACGGCCGGCGGCCGGGTCGGCGTGACGGTCGGGACCAGCGTCGGCGGCTGGGGCGTCGGCGTGTCGGTAGCGGTCGGCTCTGGGCGTTCCGTGGCCGTCGCGGTGACAAATAGGAGCTTGGCTTCTGCGCCACGCGTATAGGTCGGCTTGGGCGTGCGCGTGGGGGTAGGCTGGGCCGGCCTTGGCCCGCCCCACAGGCTATAGATGGCGCTGAAGACGAGATAGTTGACCAGCACCAGCGCGATGACCAGGCTAATGGTGCGACCTTTCATGTCGCCTCCTCTCAAATGGCTGCGCTTTATGTCATTATATCACGACGCCGGCGCGCGCGCAAAAAGCCGGCGACCGGTTCTGCCCGGGCCACGCAAAAGGCTGCGCCGGCCGGCTC
>CAIQJD010000219.1 GCA_903872005.1 uncultured bacterium
GCTTCGGCCACCTCCGGGCTGACCTGGGGCATGGGCAAGTTCGGCAACGCTTCAGGCTGCATGCTTCTCTCCCACTGCATCGCGCCGCCCGCCGGTTGCGGACTGGCGCGTCGTTTCAGCCGGCCGAGTATACCATCGGCCGGCGACTGGCGCAATAATCCGCCCTGTGATACAATGCCGTCGGTTCCATGGACGTATCGCGCATACAGGCAGGAGTGAGCCGGCGTGAATCTATCGCTCCTCTCGCCGGCGTTGAACCCTCTATCCGAGTGGCTCAGCGCCCTCAGCCTCTATCAGATCGTCGTCATCATCTCCGCGCTCATTGCTGCGGCCATGGCCGCCGAAGAGTGGCGGCATAACGACAACCGCGATTGTCGCCGGCTGACGTTGGTCTTTGGCGCCATCGGCATATTGCACTTCTGCGCCAGCCTCCCGTTGCCCGACCCTTCCATGCCGAGCCTCGCGCCCTTCGTCGAAAGCGTCAGCCTGATCCTCGTCTTCTGGGCCTTCACGCGCCTGCAATTCGATAACCCAGAACGGGGCGGCCAGGTGAGCCTGGGACTGTTGCTCCTGGTGCTCTTGGGCGAAGCAGCCACCTGGGGCGACTGGCTCTTCGCGCCGGCCGGCCGGCCGTGGATGCAGTACGCCGATCATTGGTCCATGATCCTGTGGTATCTGTTCCAGGTGGGGCTGGCCGGCCTGGGGCTGTGGCTGCTGCTGGCGCGGCGCAACGAACAGCGCCCGGTCCTGGCGCCGGCCTTCGGCCTGGTCATGCTGGGCAACGGGGCGGCCCTCTTCGGCTATGCGGCGCTCCTGGAGCCGTTGGCCGGCCTGACCTACATCCTCTGGACCATGACCACCTACGTGATGATCGTCGCCGACCTGCGCTCGTTCGGCCAGGAGTTGCGCGCCCTCAGCGAGAGATCGTTGCGCCACGTGAGCGAGCAGGCCCTGCTCATGGAAATCAGCCGCGCCGCGGCCGAATCCCTCGATCAGTCGCATATCCTCCAGGTGATCACCGATCAGAGCGGCCTGGCCTTCGACGCCGACCGGCTGGTATTGCTCTTGAGCGAAGACATTGAAGCCGGCCGGCTGCGCGTCATGGCGCGCTACACCGCCCTGACCGACACGCGCGCGGATAGCTTGCAGAGCCACATCTACCTGCGCGACGCGGCGCTGCTCAAGACGGTGATGCGCCGCAAGCGCCAACTGATCCTCAGCCCCGCCGGCGACGCCGGCCAAAGCCAGGACCTGGTCGCCATCGAACACCTGCTGGGCATTGAGGGGCTGACCCACGCCATGCTGGAGCCGCTGATGGCCCAGGAGGAGGTCATCGGCCTCCTGGTGGCGGTGCGCGGCCCGGGCCGGCCGGCCTTCAGCGCCGAAGAGAGCCGGCTCCTCACCGCTATGGCCGCGCTTCTCACCTCGGCCCTGCAAAACGCCCGCCTCTATGCCGGCCTGGAGCGCGCCAACCAGGACCTGAGCCGCCTCAATGCCGAATTGCGCGCCGCCTACGAGCAATTGCAGGGCGTGGACAAGCTGAAATCGTCCTTCATCGGCGTCATCACCCACGAGCTGCGTAGCCCCTTCGTGGACCTCGATCTCTCGCTGCAACTGCTGCGGCGCTACGGTCAGGAAGGGTGGAGCGCCGAGCAGCGCGAGCAGGTCGCCCAACTGGAGCAGGGGATCGGGCGCGCCCGGCGCATGGTGGACTCGCTGGTCTCCTTCGCCAGCCTCCTCAGCCGGCAGGGCGCGCTGCGCCTGAGCCGCTTCGACTTCGCCGAATTGGCCGGCGCGACGACGGCGGCGCTGGCTGGCATGGCAGCCAGCCGCAACGTGCAAATGGAGGCGCAGGCCGGCGCCGCCGGGCCGCTCTGGATCGAAGGCGACCGGGCGCGCCTTGCCGAGGCGCTGCACCACCTGTTGCACAACGCCATCAAGTTCAACCGCGCCGGCGGCCGCGTCGAACTGCGTTACTGGGCCGATGAGACGCATCTGGCCTGCGAAGTGGAAGACACCGGCGTCGGCATCCC
>CAIQJD010000220.1 GCA_903872005.1 uncultured bacterium
CTGGGGAAAGAGACGGTGCAGAACCTGATGGTGCTGCGCTTCGGCAATGCCATCTTTGAGCCGCTGTGGAACCGCAACTACATTGACAACGTGCAGATTACGATGGCCGAGGCCATCGGCGTGGAGCATCGCGCCGGCTACTATGATAGGGCCGGCGTGCTGCGCGATATCGTGCAGAACCACCTGTTCCAACTGTTGACGATCATGGCGATGGAGCCGGCGGCTGCTTTTGACGCCAAGTACCTGCGCGACGAGAAAGTCAAGGTATTGCGGGCGATGGGGCCGATTGATGCCGAAGCGGAGACCGTGCGCGGTCAGTATCGCGGCTATCGCGAGGAGCCGGGGGTGGCGGCGCGCTCGCAGACGCCGACCTTCGCCGCGCTGAAGGTGGGGGTGGACAACTGGCGTTGGCGCGGCGTGCCGTTCTACTTGCGCGCCGGCAAGCGCCTGGAGCGCAGCACGACCCAGATTCTCATTCAGTTCAAGAGCGTGCCGCACATCATGTTCGATGTGCGCGCCGGCGAGGAGATCGCCCCGAACGTGCTGGCGATTTGCATTCAGCCTGACGAGGGGATGCTCCTACGCATCGCGGCCAAGTCGCCCGGCGCCGGCATGCGCGCCAGTCCCATCAATCTCGACTATCGCTACGCCTCTCAAGAGGGCAAGGTCGTACTGCCCGATGCGTATGAGCGCCTGTTGCTGGACGCGCTGAACGGGGATGCGTCGCTCTTCGCCCGCTGCGACGAGATCGAGTGCGCCTGGGATATCGTGGACCCGATCAACGCTGCCTGGGAGCGGGGCGAGACGCCGCTGTTCGTCTATCCCGCCGGCAGTTGGGGCCCGCCAGAGGCCGACGCTCTGTTAAGTCGCTCGGGGCGCGTCTGGCATGAGGGCTGCGCGCCGGCCGGCCGGCGCGTTGCTTCTTGATGCGCGAGATCGTGACGCTGCCCGACCCGCCGGCTGTGGCTGCGGAAGCGGCGCGACGGCTGGCCGACGCTGTGGATGCGGCGGTCAGGGAGCGCCAGCGCGCCATGATCGCCCTGGCCGGCGGGACGACGCCGGCGCTGCTTTACCGCGCCTTGAGCCGGCCGCCCTGGCGCGATAAGATTCCCTGGCGGCGACTGGTCGTATTTTGGGGCGATGAGCGTTGCGTGCCTCCCGATCATCCGGATAGCAACTTTGGCGCGGCGCGGCGCGAATTCTTGCAGTTTGTCCCGATCCCGAAGGAGCATGTCCATCGTATGGCCGGCGAGTTGGAGCCGGCCGCCGCCGCCGCAGACTATGCCGCCGCATTGGCCGGCTTCTTTGGAGAGACGCCGCCACGCTTCGACATGATCCTTTTGGGGATGGGTCAGGATGGGCACATTGCCTCGCTCTTTCCGGGCGCGCCGGCGCTGGAGCTGACGACACAGACCGTCGCGGCAACGCTGGCGCCGGCCGGCCAGGCCCGGCTGACCTTGACGCTGACGACGCTGAATGCGGCGCGCCATATTCTGGTTCTCGTCGTCGGCGCGGCCAAAGCAGGTATCGTCCGACGGGCGTTGGGTGAGTCGGTCGCCCCGCGATTGCCGGCGCAATGCCTGGCGCCGGCCGGCGGGTCGCTCATCTGGCTGCTGGACTCGGCCGCGGCTGCCGGGCTGACGTAACCCCAAGCAGGCGGTAGTGTTGTCTCAAACAGTCATCTGAAAGAATTCTGGATGGGGAGGGATGGCGATGGTGAAGTTAGTGCAGATTGACACGTCCAGCCGGCGCGCGATTGACCGCTTTGTGCGTTTGCCCTTTGACCTGTACAAAGGGAACAAGTACTGGGTTCCGCAGCTATGGAGTGACGCCCGCGTCCAACTGGACCGCAAGAAGAATCCGTATTTCGAGCATTCCGATGCCCAGTTCTACGTCGCCGAGAAGGATGGGCGGGACGTGGGACGCATCGCCCTATTAGAAAACCGGCTGTACAATCAGTTCCGCCAGGCGCATACCGGCTTCTTCTACCTGTTTGAGTCCACGGATGATTTGGAAGTCTCCCGTGCGCTCCTGGGACGGGCGGAAGAGTGGGCGCGCGGCCTGGGTTTCACAGAGCTTTTTGGCCCCAAGGGGTTCCTGACCATGGATGGCTTCGGCATTCTGGTCGAAGGATTTGACTACCTGCCGGCGTTGGCGATCCCGTACAACTATCCCTACTATGATCGCCTGCTGGCAGACTGGGGTTTCGAGAAGTTTACCGATGTTTTCTCCTGTCACATGGATCCCCGGCGCCGGCTGGATGAGCGCATCTACAGCGTGGCGGAACGCGTGGAGAAGCGCGGCGAGTTTTCCATCAAGAAGTTCAACAACAAGAAGGAAATGCTCGCCATGTTGCCGGCGCTGATCGAAGCCTACAACCACACGTTCGTCAACAATTGGGAGTTCGTCCCGATGACGCAACGCGAAGGCGACGCGATCATCGCGCGCCTGGGCGACATCCTCGACCCGACGCTCATCAAGTTCGTGATGAAGGACGGCCAGATAGCCGGCTTCATCATCGCCTATCCCAACATCGGCGAGGCATTGCAGAAGACCGGCGGCCGGCTTTGGCCTTTCGGCTTCATCACCATCTTGCGCGCGCTGAAGACGACCAGGCGACTGGATTTGAACGGCATCGGCGTCCTGCCCAAGTATCAGGGAGCCGGCTCCACGGCGCTGATGTATGCCGAAATGTCACGCACGGTCAGCACCGGGCGCTTCGACTTCGGCGAGCTGATTCAAGTGGAAGAGAAGAACAGCAAGATGCAGGCGGAGTTGAAGCAGGTTCTCGGTGCGGAGTTGTTCAAGAAACATCGCCTATATACCAAGAAACTGGCGTGAGTCTCTGGCGGGTGTGTTTCACATTTTGGGGGACGGGCATCGGGGCTGTCGTAGCCTAGCCCCTTGTGGGCGTTTTGGCCCGGGTCAGACGCGCACAAGGCGCTAGGCTACACACGCGCGCCCCAAACTTGAAACACACCCCCCAGAGCGCCCCGGTTGACGAGAGGGCGC
>CAIQJD010000221.1 GCA_903872005.1 uncultured bacterium
CGCAGCCGGCCGGCGCATGCGCCAGCGGTCAGCCGGCGCGTTTCGGGACGCAAGCCGGCGTCCTGGCCGGCCCGCCGACGATGGCGCGCCCGCAGATAGGCTTCGGCAGCCAGCAGCAGGCCGGCGCCGGCCGCACACCAGGCCAATGGCGCAAACCTCTTCATGGGTTCATTTTAACATAACATGGATGGATTATCAAGGCGCTTTCTGGGTGCAGACAGGGTTATTGCAAAGTCGCGCATTGATATGCGTGTGAGTGGGTATCGCACCGCAGAGTCACAGAGGGTGTAGAGCAAACCAGGCGAAGGACGCCGCAGATCGCCATTTTCCGATTCTCTGCGCCTCTGCGGAGGGGCCATGGGCGCCAAGGGCTGTCGTAGCCTAGCCCCTTGTGGGCGTTTTGGCCCGGGTCAGACGCGCACAAGGCGCTAAGCTGCACACGCGCCCAAAATTGAAACACACCCGTGCAGATGAATCGGCTTGACAAGCGCAAGATTTGTGGGTAAAAGAAACTGCTCGTCCAAGCTGTTGCCAGATCAAACGCCTCCGGCCCTGTCCGTTCCGATTATCTCAATTCAATCCATGTGGAGATCGAACATGAATGACCATGAACAGCCGCTTGTCTCGTCTCAACAGGATCCCGAAGCGATGATGATGGCGATGGCGGCCAAATCCGCCACGCCGGTCAACCCACTGGTGCTTGAGCCGCCCTACGTGGGGGTGGCGACTTTTTACCGGCTGCCACAGCAGGAGACTGCGGATGGGCTGGATATCGCTTTGGTCGGCGTCCCGTATGATGGCGGCCTCACCGGCCGCACCGGGACGCGCGGCGGCCCGCGCGCGGTGCGTGACGCGGCCTGTGTGGTGGGCGGCTACGATCATCAGATGCAGTTGTTCCCGAGCATCATTTGCCGCTGCGCGGATGTGGGCGATGTGCTCATCCATAACCGCTATCACCACGACGAGGCGATCCGCGAAGTGGAGGCAGCCTATCGCCAACTGGTGGAAACCGGCGCCGTCCCGATCACCTGCGGCGGCGATCATTCGATCACGTTCCCGATCCTCAAGGCGGTTGCCGGCGGACAGCCGGTGGGCCTGATTCATTTCGATTCGCATTGTGATACGGCCAGCCCCATGCACGGCAGCAAGTTTCACCACGGCGCGCCCTTCCGCCAGGCCGTGGAGGCCGGCGTGCTCGATCCGACTCGAACGGTGCAGATCGGCATTCGCGGCCGGAGCGAGATGCTGTGGTCTTTCTCCTACGAGTCCGGCATGCGTGTGATTCACATTGAAGAGGTCTATGAGCTGGGCTGGCAGGGTGTGGTGGAGGAGGCGCGCCGCATCGTCGGGAGCGGGCCGGTCTATCTGAGTTTCGATATTGATTGTCTCGACCCGGCCTTTGCGCCCGGCACCGGCACGCCAGAAGTCGGCGGCATCAGCAGCTTCATGGCCCAACAAATGATTCGTGGGCTGCGCGGCCTGAACTTCGTAGGCGGCGACCTGATGGAAGTCTCGCCGCCCTTTGATAGCGCCGGCGTTACGGCGCTGGCCGGCGCCGACCTGCTCTTCAAGATACTCTGTGTCGTGGCCGAATCTGTGGCCGCGCGGAAAGCGGCCGGCCTCCCGGCCTCGTTGCCTCCCCGAACCTGATTCTGGCACGCTTCGCTTGGCGCTGTTGCCTGACGCAAGTTGGGCAGCGGCGCCGGACGATCTCGCCGTCTGTGTCGC
>CAIQJD010000222.1 GCA_903872005.1 uncultured bacterium
CGCACCCTCACTCGCCATATCACCGCGCCCAAGCCCACCGCTGAATGCGCCGCGCCGGCTCCCACCAACTTGACGAACCACCGCAATCCGACTACACTATTGCCATCAAGCCCAGACACGAGGTGTCCCATGAAAAAGCTGGATGCGCGAGCCATCGCCCTCGTGGCGGTCATGGCGGCCGTCGCCTGCGTCTTCACCCTGGTACGCTTCCCTATTCCAGGCACGAAGGGTTACGTTCACCTCGGTGACATCGCCGCCAACTTCGCCGCCCTTGCCTTCGGCCCCTGGTTCGGCCTCGTCATCGCCGGCGGCGGCATGGCCCTGGCCGACATCCTCGGCGGCTATCCGTTCTGGGCGCCCTGGACTCTCATCATTCACGGCCTCCAGGGCTTCGTGGTCGGCTATATCGCCGCCCTGGGCTACAGCGCCCAGCCGAGCCGACTGCGCCTGGCCCCCATTATCGTCGGAGCCATCCTGGGCGAAATCATCATGGTCGGCGGGTACTTCCTGGCCGAGAGTTTCCTGTACGGCGTCGCGCCGGCTTTGACATCCGTCCCCTGGAACCTGGCCCAGGGCCTCTTCGGCCTCCTCGGCGTGCCCCTCTACCTGATGGTCGCGCGCGCCTACCCGCCGCTCCTGATGCGCCGAGGACAACATGGCGACCGCCATCGAGATCAGTGACCTGACCTTCGCCTATGCGCCGGCTCATCCGGCGCGCCCCGCCGAACCCGTATTGTGCGACATCTCGCTGACCATTGCCGGCGGCGAGTTCGTCGCGCTCATGGGGCCGGTGGGCGCCGGCAAATCATCCCTCTGCCTCTGCCTCACCGGCCTCGCGCCCCAAACCACCGGCGGCGAATTCGCCGGCCGCATCCTGGTGAACGGCCTGGACACCCGGCGCACGCCAGCCGCCGAAATCGCCCTGCACGCCGGCATCGTCTTTCAAGACACCGAAGTCCAGCTCTTCAACGCCAGCGTCGAAGACGAGATCGCCTTCGGCCTCGAATCTCTCAACTGGGCGCCGGCCGACATCGAAACCCGCATTGACTGGGCCTTGGAACAGGTCGGCCTGCGCGGCTACCGCCGCCGCGCCCCGCGCACTCTATCCGGCGGCCAACAGAAGCGCCTCGCCATCGCTGTCGTCCTCGCCATGGCTCCGCCCATCCTCATCCTGGATGAGCCGACTGCCGGCCTCGACCCGGCCGGCGCCGCGGATGTCCTGGACGTCATTGACCGCCTGGCCGCCGAGCGCCACGCGACCGTCGTCATGGCGAGCCAGGATGCGGAAATTGTGGCGCGCTGCGCCGACCGGCTCATCGTCTTGGAGCAGGGACATATCGTCGCCGATGGCCCCCCTACCGCCATCTTCGCCGACCTGGCAGCGCTCCCGGCCGCCGGCGTCATCCCGCCCCAGATGACCGTCCTCTCCCATCTCATCGGGACGCGTCTCCGCCGGCCGCTCGCCCTGCGCTCCCCAGAAGAAGCGGCGCCGATCCTGCGGGCCTTGCGCCAGGAAGGCATCGGCCCCTGTGACTGACCCGATCATCGAGCTGCGCGACCTCTGGTTCCGCTACGCCGACCGGCCACCGGCCCTGCGCGGCGTCAACCTGCGCGTGGAAGCCGGCGCATGGTTGGCGATCCTCGGCTGCAACGGTTCCGGCAAGACAACGCTGATCAAACATCTCAACGGTCTATTGCGTCCCTGGCGCGGCAGCGTGCATGTCGCCGGCCAAGACATCGCCGGCCGCCCCATCGGTGAGCTGGCGCAGACCGTCGGCTACCTGCCCCAACACCCCGACCGCCTCCTCTTCTCGGCCACCGTGAATGAGGAAATCGCCTTCGGTCTGCGCCAGCGTGGTCTCGACGAAAGCGCCATCACGGCCCGTGTCGAGAGCATCCTCGCCAGACTTGGCCTTTTGCCCCTGGCCGACCTCCCGCCGGCCATCCAGGGCTACGGCATGCGCCGCAAGATCTCTCTGGCCGCCATCCTCGCCCTCCAACCGCAGATCATCGTCCTCGACGAGCCGACCAACGCCCTGGACGCCGGCGGCGCGCGTGCCTTCCTCGACATCGTGCAGGACTACCGCCGGGCCGGCGCCACCGTCGTCATGGTCACCCATGACCTTGACCTCGCGGCGCGTTACGCCAGTGACATCGCCTTGCTATCCGAAGGGGAATTGCTCTCCGCCGGCCCGATGCGCGCCACCCTGAGCGACGCTGACTTGCTGCAACGCGCCGGCCTCCCCGCCCTGCCCATCCATCGGCTCTACGACCTGTGGCGCGCCGCGGCCGGCGAATCCTGGCCGCTCGACCCACTTACGCCGGAAGAGTTCGCCGATGGCTGGTTCACCGCCGGCCGGACGAGCTGCTCATGAACCACGACCTCTACCTGCGCCGTTGCGCCTGGCTCCACCGCGCCGACCCGCGCGCCAAGCTGATCTTCGTCGTCCTCTGCATGGCCGCGCTTCTCGTTACCCATCACGTCATCCCGTTAGCGCTCGGCCTCCTGGCGACGCACCTCATCGCCCTTTCGACGCGCATTCCGCCTCGCCATCTGCTCAACGCCTGGCGCACCCTCTGGTCGCTCACGCTCATCATCCTCGCCCTCAGCAGCATCACCTGGGATGCTGCCGCGCCGGCCCTGCTGCAAATAGGCCGCTTCAGCATCACCGTGCCATCCATTCTCTATGCCGCCGGCCTGGCCCTACGCATTGATGCGCTGGCCTTCGCCTTCCTGCTCCTGCTCTGGACGACAGAACAAGGCGAATTGATCGTCGGCCTGACCCGACTGCGCCTCCCCTTTGGAGCCAGTCTCACCATCGCCATCGCCATGCAGCTCGTCCCGACCCTGGGGCGCATCGCCGGCGAAATCCTGGAAGCGCAACAAGCGCGTGGCCTGCAGGCGCGCCTGCGTAACCCAATGGCGGCCGCCCGCGCCTATCTGCCAGCCCTCGTCCCACTCCTCATCACCGCCCTACGCATGGTGGACAACCTCGCCATGGCCTTGGAAGCGCGCGCGTATCGCGCCGGCGCTCCTCGGAGCAGCCGGCGCGTGTTACGCATGCATGCGGGCGATTGGGGAATACTGCTGGCAGGATTGGTCAGCGCGCTCGTCGCGCTGTGGTTCCGCCTCGGATAGCGCGAAGCCTCAACGGCCCAACAGCGCGCTCGCCCGCGCCACCCGATCAATCAGCGAAGGCCCAACGGCTTGGTCGCCAATGCCGAGGATAATCACCCCGTCATCGCCGATCAGTTCTAGCATCTCGCGTATCCAGGCGTCAAACTCCGCATCGGAATAGTGCGCCTCGAAGATGGGCGACGGGATCGCCCCCCACATGAGCGCCTTTCCACGCCAGGCGCGCCAGGCTTCGGCGAAAGTCAGCCGGCAGAGCGGCGCCGGCGAGAACGATTCCACCAGATCCACGCCGCTTTCCGGGATAAGATAGAGCAGCGGCTTCATCTCGCCATCCATGTGGCTGCCCAACAGCCGGCCATGCGCGTGAACCTTATCCGCAGCCTCGTGCAGATCCGGCATGGCATACTGTCGAAACAACTTCGGGCTGGTGATATTCCCGTCGAAATTGTCGCCATACTCAATCACCAGCGACGACGTTTGCAAACACACATCCAACATCTGGCGGTTCTGCTCGCGCAGCATATCCAGCAGACTGTGAAAGCGCCGTGGATCATCGGCCATCAGATAGAACGTGCGCTCCTCGCTCAGGAAGTCAATCAACAACCGTTGGAATGGGATGCGCGGCAACATGCCAATCGTGAAGCCCTCGTCGCCGACCAGCGCCTCGGCATCCAGATAATCCTGAAACGCCGGCTCGATCTCAGCGTGCTTCAACATCCACTCCACCGCCGGGTAGGCGTCATCGTCTCCCAGGACATGCTCCATCAGGTACGGCACGGCCGCCGCGTTCACCAGCTCTTTATTGATGCGATAGCGAATCTGCGCCTTGCCGGCCGGCGTAGCGAAGGTAATCACGGTGTTCGCCGGCCGATCGCTCACGGCCAGCTCGCCCGGCGTGGGAAAATTGATCGTCGGGCTGGACTCGCGATGCGCCACCACGCCATCCACTTCCACGGTCATGTCCACGCCTCGCAGGCGCGTCTTGGCAAGGATAGCGTACTTCTGCCGGCCGAGCTTCACCTCGCGGTGAATCTCCATGAGATCCTTGTCCGCATATCGCGCCGGCATGTTCCCCGTGCGACGCCGCGACGTGTGCCAAATATCCAGACGCGTTGCCCAGGGCAAAACATCGGCGCGCCGGCCGCGCAACGCACTCACAATCCGTTCGCGCTCGTTCATCAGCAACTTCCTCCCAGTGACCGAGGATAAGCACTATGCTCTCACACGGGCTACGTGTATGTGGCCCAGCTCACAATGGCAAGCAGATCAAAGGCAGCCGCGTCGTGTTTCCCTTGCAGAACATCGCGGACCCGCTCTGGCTCCACCACCGACGCCTGCAAATGTCGAAAGAGCGCCAGCTCGGCAGCCGCATAGTCACACTGCTCCACGGCGTCCACAAAAGGAACATGGGGGTCCACACTAAAGTCGGCCGGCTTGCTGCCGGGACGATGCAAGTTACGCATAAACGCCAACACCCACGGCGACGCGGCCGTCCAGGCGCGCATCAACGTGCTATTGCCGGCGCATTGCACAAGCAAGCCATGAAATTCCGCATCCATACAATTGAGCCGGCCGAGTCGCGCCACCCCAGGCTCGGCCAGGTTGGCGCGCGCCTGAGACATGCCCTCGACGATCCGACGCCACTGCGCCACGGTGCCATCCGACAAGCTCGGCCACGCCAGACGCAGCGCCAACATCTCCAGGCAGATACGTACCTGCGCCGCCTGTCGCATATCTTCCGCCGATGGATCCACCACCATCTTGGCCTGGTTGGGCGTCGTCACGATCAGGCCCTGCTGCTCC
>CAIQJD010000223.1 GCA_903872005.1 uncultured bacterium
ATGCTCGTCGGGGGCGTGAGCGCGCTGATTTGGGGGATGATGTGGACGGAACCGCTCACCGACGCGGTCGCCGGCGAAGGCTACAACACCCTCGTGTTAGACATGCTCAATTTTGGCTCGGCCAGCACGCGCGCCGGCGCCCTGGTGGGCATTGGCGCCGGCGCGTTGGCGGCGCACCGCGTCTTCGGCCAAAAGCCGCAGCGCGACGACCCGAACCGAGAACAGGACTTCGCCGCCTTCTATCGCAAGCGGCGCTGATCCGCTCGACAGACGCATTCGCAGGGGGATGGTCATGGCCCTGATCCTGGGCATCGAGACATCATGCGACGAGACGGCCGCCGCCGTGGTGGAAGACGGCCGGCGCATCCGCTCCAACGTCATCGCCACGCAGATTGACCTGCACCGGCAATATGGCGGCGTCTTCCCCGAAATGGCCTCGCGCCAGCACATCCTGACCATCACGCCGGTGGTCGAGCAGGCGTTGAGCGACGCCGGCGTCGCTTACGACGACCTGCAAGCCATCGCCGTGACCTACGGGCCGGGGCTGGCCGGCTCGCTCCTGGTCGGCGTCAACTTCGCCAAAGGCGTCGCCTGGGCGCGCGACCTGCCCCTCATCGGCGTCAACCACCTGGAGGGCCACATCTACGCCAACTGGGTCATCCCGCCCAACCTGCCGGCCGACCAACCGCCCCCGCCGGCTCCCATCTTCCCCTTGCTCACCCTGATCGTCTCCGGCGGGCACAGCGAGCTGGTGCTGGCGAGCGGCCACGGCCGCTATCGGCCGCTGGGGCGCACCATTGACGACGCCGCCGGCGAAGCCTTCGACAAAGTGGCGCGCCTGTTGGGCCTGGGGTACCCCGGCGGGCCGGCCATCGAGCAGGCCGCCCGCGCCGGCAACCCCAAAGCCTTCGACATGCCGCGCGCCTGGCTGGCCGGCGCCTTCGATTTCAGCTTCAGCGGCCTCAAGACCGCCGTGCTGCGCGCCGTGGATACCCTGAGCGCCGGCGGCGACCGCGTTAAAAAGGGCGGCGCGTTGCCGCGCCTGGGCCAGGCGGCCGCGTCGGCCGGCGCCGCCGACCTCCCCATCGCCGATCTGGCCGCCAGCTTCCAGGCTGCTGTCGTGGATGTGCTGGTCGAAAAGACCCGCCAGGCGGCCGCCTATTATGGCGCGCAACTGGTGCTGTTGGCCGGCGGGGTGGCCGCCAACGGCGCGCTGCGCCAGGCCATGACCGAACGGCTCCCCATGCCGGTGCGCTTCCCGCCGCCGGCCCTCTGCACCGACAACGCCGTCCCCATCGCCTCGGCCGGCTATTTCCGCTATCAAGCCGGCGAGCGGGCTGGTCTCGACCTGGATGTCGTCGCCAACCTGAAGCTGCCGGCCGAATGAGCAACGTCGCCGGCAAGCGCCAGATCGCCCGCGCCGCCGCGCTGGTGATGGCCCTCTTCGTCGTCAGCCGCGTCCTCGGCCTGGCGCGCGAGGTCATCGTCGGCCATCAGTTCGGCACCAGCCCCGACCTGGACGCCTATTTGGCCGCCTTCCGCCTCCCCGACATCCTGTTCCAACTGGCCGCCGGCGGGGCGCTTGGCTCAGCCTTCATCCCCACCTTCGCCGGCCTGCTGGCCCGGGGCCGCGAACACGCCGCCTGGCGTCTCGCCAGCGGCATCATCAACCTGCTTATGCTCGGCCTGACCATCTTCTCGGCCCTGGCCGGCGCGCTGGCCTTCCCGCTGGTGCGCTACATCATCGCGCCGGGCTTCACGCCGCAACAACAGGCCCTCACCGCCGACCTGATGCGCCTGATGCTCCTGACGCCCATCGTCTTCGGGACCAGCGGCGTCGTCATGGGCATCCTCAATTCGCGCCAGCACTTCCTGACGCCGGCCCTGGCGCCGGCGCTCTATAATCTCGCCATCATCGGCGGCGCGATCTTCCTGGCGCCCACACGCGGCGTCGAAGGGTTGGCCCTGGGCGTGGTCGCCGGCGCGCTGCTGCATCTCCTGTCGCAAATTCCCGCCCTGGCGCGCCAGGGCGGCTTCTATGCCCCGATCCTGGGGCTGCGCGATCCCAACGTGCGCGAGGTCGGCCGGCTGATGGGGCCGCGCGTCCTCGGCCTGGCCGCCGTGCAGCTCAACTTCCTCATCAACACGATTCTGGCGTCGGGCCTGCCGGCCGGCAGCCTGGCCGCGCTCAACTAC
>CAIQJD010000224.1 GCA_903872005.1 uncultured bacterium
CTTCAAGGCTGCGCGGAAATTTGCTACAACTGACCCCAAGCTCCTGAGGCGCGCAACAATTGAAGCAGCGCTGGCTGATAAGTGGCGAGAGATTGAATTACCAAAGTCGCTCCAGCCGTCCACTAATCTTCTTGCACAGCTCTTTGCAGGATAATCGCAGCGGCGCGATCCGCACGATCCGCACCATCACGCTGAATCATAACCACCCGGATGTGGCGCAGTACCTGGGCGAGACGCCGGCGGCGCGCCCGGCGCCGGCCGCACCGGCGGCGCCGGCTGCTCAGAACCACGTGGAACATACGCCGCCCAGCCTCTCCAAGCCTGGCGGCGATAGCCGGCTGGCCTTGGATCTGAAGACGCTGACGACCGATCCCCAGAATCACGATCTGGAGTACCGCGTGGGCGAGCGGCTGGGGCAATTGGGCCGGCATGGGGAGGCGTTGGAGCATTTGCGGCGAGCCGTGAGCCTGGCGCCCAGGTCGCCCCAATACCATTGCGCGCTGACCCGTTCCTTGCTGGCGAATCAACGCTCAGACGAGGCGTTCACGGTGTGCCAGCAGGCCGCCAGTCAGTTCGAGAATCATGGCGAGCTGCAACAACTGCTGGGCGGATTGCTGGCGCGCCGCGGCGACCATGCCGGCGCTCTGGACGCCTATCGACGCGCCGCATCATGGTTGGAGACTGGCGACGAGGGCTTCTGGCTGGAGTATGCTCACGCGTACGCGACTGCTGGGCAGACCGATCAGGCGCTGGCGGTGCTGCGCGAAGGCGTGCGCCGCTTGCCGGAGAGCAAGGGGTTGGGCCGCGAGATTGGCCGGCTGCAAGAAGAGGCGCAGGCAGCCGACGCGGACCGGCTGGGGCAACGCGCCGCGTCACTGGCGAGCCAGGTCGGCCATGAAGAGGAGGCGATCAGCACGGCGCGCGAGGCGCTGAAGCTCTCGGCGGGTATCTATCAGCCTTACTACGCGCTGGGCGAAGTCCACATGCGGCGGGGCGAATGGGAGCCGGCCGCGGAGTGCTTTGAGAAGGCGATCTCGCTTTCGCCCAGTCCCAGCGCAGTCTACGCCATGCGGATGCAACTGGCGCAGGCATACGAGCGTCTGGGACGAGATGAGGCTGCTCACGCGGTGCGCGCCCTGCTGGGTTGAGCTGCATATTTCACGCGCTATTCGATCACATATCTGCAACCAGGCGCACGAGGGAAAATGAACATTCTCGCGATCATTGGCAGTCCGCGCAAACGCGGCAATTCCACGCTCCTGCTGGAGGAATTTCTCGCCGGCGCGCAGGCGGCCGGCGCGCAGAGCGAGATCATCCGCCCTTGGAAGATGAAACTCGCTCCCTGCATTGCTTGCGAAGGGTGCTATAAGACCGGCCGTTGTGTGGTCAAAGATGAGTTCCAGGCGGTGTACGATCAGATCATCGCCGCCGATGCGCTTGTCCTGGCGACGCCCATCTACTTCGGGGGGACTTCGGCGCAGGTGAAGCCGTTGATTGATCGCGGGCAGTGCTTCTGGGCGATGCGGGATGTGGTGAAAGCGCCGATGCCGCCGGCGCCGGGCGGCCGGCCGCGCCGGGGCGTCCTCATTGCCACCAGCGGCATCCGGCGTGATGAGATGTTCGATGGCGCGCGCCGGCCCTTCGCGTTCTGGATGCGTTCGCTGCAGGGCGAGGTATGGGGCGAGCTGGTGCGTAGCGGTCTGGAGGATCAGGGAGAAATCTTGCAGGACGCGCCGACGCTGGAATTGGCGCGTCAGATGGGTCAGCGGTTGGCGGCCGGCCTGGAGCCGGCCTGAACATCGCTGAGAGGATTTGCACGTACAAAGGGCCGGCCAGTGAGCGATTCACCGGCCGGCCCTTTGGCGTGATGGCTTCAACTCCCCAACAGGGAGCGCACTTCTTTCAACTGCCGGGGAATCGGAATTTGCTGCGGGCACTTCTCCAGGCAGATGTCACATTCGGCGCAGGCCGAGGCATCCTTCTTGTCATTCCGCAAGCGGGCGTATTCGTCTTGCGCGTAGCGTTCCAGGCCGTAGACGGTCTGGTAGTTGTACAGCTCAAAACAGCGCGGGATGTTGACGCCGTGGGGGCACGGCATGCAGTATTCGCAGCCGGTGCAGTAGAGGCGCGCCAGGTTGCGATAGCCTTCCATCAGCTCGCCGATGGCCGCTATCTCGCGCTCGCCGAGCCGGCCCCTTTCCACGGCCGCCACGTTTTCGGCAACCATGGCCGGCGAACCCATGCCGGAGATCGCCACGTCCACGTGGGGGTTGGATGTAACGAAGCGCAGGGCCAGCTCGGCCGGCGTGACGCCC
>CAIQJD010000225.1 GCA_903872005.1 uncultured bacterium
CCACACCCAGCTCGGCGGCGTTGCCCTGCAGAGCCGCCAGCACGATGCCGACATGCTCCCACAGCTCGACGCCCAATTCCTGCGCGCCCTGCTCGATGTCGGCACGGTTGACGCCGGCGGCGAAGGCTTTGTCCTTCCACTTGTTTTTCACCGACTTGACGTTGACGTCGGCGATATTCTTGCTGGGGCGCACCAGGGCCACCGCCAGGATCAGGCCGGTCAGCTCGTCCACGGCATAGAGGGTCTTGGCGATCTTGGTGACGCGCGGCACGTTCATGTAGTCGCCGTGCCCCTGGACGGCGGTGATGATGTCGGCCGGCCAGCCCAGGGCTTGCAGGCGCTCCGCCCCGACTTTGGGATGGAACTCGGCCGTGGGGTTCTCTTCGTAATCGTGGTCATGCACCAGCCCCAGAGCGGCCCAATACTCTTCGTCCTCGCCGAAATGGCGGGCATAGGCGCGCATGGCGGTCTCCACAGCCAGGGCGTGCTTGATGAGGCTCTCGGATTTGGTGTGCGCCGTCAGGAGTTCCCAGGCGGCTTGACGCGTCACTTGCATCTTCTGCTATCCTCCTCGTGGGCAGCCGCCAGGGCGGCCCCTGCTTTCAAGGCTCATTCGTAGATGATCGGGATGGGGTCGCCCATCACCGGCTCAGGATGGGTGATGTTCGTATCCAGCCAGGCGACCAGCAGCGCCGGCGCTTCGCGCAGGGTGAAGCGACCGATGGCGCTGTAGCGCTGGCGGTCGGCGATGACGCCGACGCTCTCGATGCCGATGCGCCGGCAGGTATAGACGGCGCGCGGCAGGTGGAAATCCTGGGTGACCAGGATGGCCTGCTCGATGCCGAAGATATGCCGCGCCCGATAGCAGCTATCATAGGTGCGCCGGCCGGCGTAGTCGTAGATGATATCCTCGGCCGGCACGCCGCGCGTCCGGGCATAGTCGGCCATCGCGCCGGGTTCATTATACCACGCGAAGCGATTATCGCCAGTCATGAGGAGCTTACGCACTTTGCCGGCGCGGTAGAGGTCAATGGCTGTGTCGACGCGGTCGGCCAGGACGGCGCTGAGCTGCCCGCTGGCCCATACGCCGGCCCCGAAGACGATGGCGATGGGCTGCGCCGGCGCCTGGGCGATGTCGGCGTAGATGTGACTCTGGACGGCATACACCATGCTGGCGAGGATGACCCAGATGATCCCGCCGGCGACGAGCGTGATGGCGATGCTGATCCAGATGAGCCGGACGGCGGCGCGCGTGAAACTCTTGAGCGAGATCGGCCGGCGCGGCGTTCGGGCGCGATGGGTTGATTTTGCCACGTTGATTCTCCCGAAAGAAGGTTGTCCTTCTGATAAGACCGCGCCAGACCGCTCTCTGTTCCCTATCGTGGCGACATTGTAGCATAACTTGGGGCTGCGCCCAAGCGCGGTGCCGACTCCATCAAACCCGAGTTCCGCGCCGCCTGCACTTCCCAGGCACAATCATTCTTGCTGAGTGCTCTTGGGGCGCCCGCTCAGGCCATAGATCATCAGAGAGCCGAGGTCCTGCACCGTTTGGGGTCCCGCGTAGAATTGGTGCTGCAGTCGGGGATCGGTGAAGATATCCATGAAAGCGCCAAAGTATATGCGGAGCGCTTCTTCGGACAAGTTCTGATCAACCTGAGCCTGTTCTTTTCCTTCTTTGATCAATCCCAGAAGCAGATTGGTCATATTCTCCCGGGCTGACTCGCGGATTCTCCTGATTTCCGGGTCGTACTGAAGATCGAGGCTACTGCTGAAGACGGTAGCGTCAATTGGCGTCGGCCTTTCATGAATCATGATATTCGCGATGAATTGGATGAAGG
>CAIQJD010000226.1 GCA_903872005.1 uncultured bacterium
GCCGCTATAGACAGCAAGGCGAAGCAGGGCGCCGCCTACCTGTACGGGCGCAACGTCGGCGGCGCGGGCAATTGGGGCCTCATTACGAAGTTGGTCGCCGCAGACGGCCAGGCGAACGAGCGGTTCGGGTATTCGGTCGCGATCCATGGCGCGACGGTCGTGGTGGGGGCGCCCCAGAGCAAGGTAGGCGCAACCATCTGGCAGGGCGCGGCCTACGTCTTCGAGCGCGACGCCGGCGGCCCGAATGCGTGGGCCCAGGTCAAGAAGCTGGTCGCGCCGGGGGGTCTGGCATCGGATCGTTTCGGTTGGTCAACCGCGATTCACGGCGCAACCGTCGTCGTAGGCGCGGCCTTCGCCCGCGTGGACGGCAAGGCCGCCCAGGGCGCGGCTTACGTCTTCGGGCGCAACGCCGCCGGGCCGGGCGAATGGGGTCTGATCAAGAAGCTGACCGCCGATGACGGCGTCGCAAGCGACCTCTTCGGCCGGTCGGTCGGCATAGATGGCGCGACCATTGTGGTCGGCGCCTCCGGCGTCACGACGGACGGCCATGCAGACGCCGGCGCAGCGTACCTCTTCGCTCGCGACGCCGGCGGGGCCGACAACTGGGGCCAAAGCCAAAAGCTGGCGGCCGATGTTCCCGAAGCCTCATCCTTCTTTGGAGCTTCAAGCGCGGTCAATGGGAACAGCGTGGTGATAGGCGCTACCGCGGCCGTTGCGGGGACATTCGGCAAATTGGGCGCGGCCTACGTCTTCGAGCGCCACGATGCGGCCTGGAGCTTCGTCAAACGGCTGGTCGCAGGCGAGGGCTGGGGCGGCGAGATGTTCGGTTGCTCTGTCTCGACGAGCGACGCGACCATCGTAGTCGGCGCGTATCGCGCCAGCGCCGGCCTGCCGCAGCAAGGCGCGGCCTATGTCTTCGGACGCAACGCTGCCGGCGCGAACGCCTGGGGCATGATTGCGAAGCTGTATGACCCGGCCGGCCAACCGTCAGACAAGTTCGGCTCGGCCGTGTCGGTGGACGGGACGACCATCGTCGCCGGCGCGAGCGACGCCCTGGGGCCAGATGCTACCGCATCGGGGGCGGCGTACAGCTTCGCGCCCTACAGTGTGCGGGTGAACGGCGCCGGCCCGCGCTACATGGACAAGGCCGGCAACCTTTGGCTGGCGGACCGGGCCTGGCCGGCGCTGGGGCCGGGGACGCTGACGTGGGGCTACACCAACGGCATCGGGCGGACCAGTGCGCGGCCCATCGCCGGCACGCCCGACGACAGGCTCTACCAGTCCGAGCGTCTCTTCACCGGCGCGGCGCGGCCGGGCTACCAATTCGTCGTGCCCAATGGGCGTTATCGGATCACGTTCAAATATGCCGAGACCTACTGGAGCGCGGCCGGCAAGCGCGTCTTCACGGTCATGGCCGAGAACAAGATCTGCTTTGCCAACTATGACCCATTCGTTGCCGCCGGCGGGGCGCGTAACACCGCCGCGCCGGACCAGGTCTGCTATGTGGATGTGAATGACGGAGTCCTCGACATCGGGTTCATCTCGGTAGCCGGCCAGGCCAAGGCCAGCGCCATCGCCATCCAGCAGTTGTTGCAGTAGCCTGGTGCTATAAGCCCAGCGTGTGTGCCAAAGAGACCTCACAGGTCTTGGAGACCTGTGAGGTCTCTTTGCGTGGCGCGCCGGCGCGCGAAGGCGCTGTATTGTACTGTATAAGATCAAAACATGCCACTGTTTTCCGTAAATACGTTGACTTAAGAACGATTAAGGTATATAATGGGATTATTAGCCTGTTACGTCGTTATAAGCATTGATTGGACAAATGATGAGAAGACATTGATGTGGGCCATGAAAAAACTACACCTGAGTATGCGCCAAAGACAA
>CAIQJD010000227.1 GCA_903872005.1 uncultured bacterium
ATCTGGCGATCATCGCCAGCACCGGCGCGGGGAAGAGCTATCTGGCCGGCGTGTTGATCGAGGAGTTGATGAAGCCGCACACGCGGGCGAGCATCCTCATCATTGACCCGCACGGCGAGTATGGCACGCTGCAAGAGATGTCGAACCGGCCGGAGTTCGCCCATCCGCGCGATGGGTATCGCGCCGCGGTACGCATCTTCCGGCCGGAAGAAGTGAAGGTGCGGGTCAATTCGCTCAACATCGGCGATTTTCGCTGCCTGTTGCCCAGCCTCAGCGAGCCGCAGGAGTCGGTGCTGTATGGCGCGCTGGATGAGGTGAAAGGCGGGCGCGGCCGGCAGTGGGGATTGGACGATTTGATGTTCACGGTTCGCCGCAAAGGATATGACGAGGACGATGAGAGTGCGGCGACTTCCAAGAAGGCCGGCAAGCCAATCCAGGGGACGGTAGACGCCCTGTTGCGGAAGTTGGGCGGATTGAAGCGTTCGCCGGTCTTCAGCGACTCAGAGCAATTGCCGCTCAACCAACTGTATCAGCCGGGACAGTGCACGATCTTGCAGCTCAACGAGATTGACTCGCGCGAGCAGGAGGTGACGGCGGCGACGTTGTTGCGCCGGCTGTTGCAGGCGCGCATGGATGCCGAGAAAGGCAAGGCCGATACGGAGTCGCCGGACTATCTGCCGTATCCGACCTTCACGCTGATCGAAGAGGCGCACAACTTCGCGCCGGCGAGCGCCGATGCTGTGACCACCTACACACTGCGGAAGATCCTGGCCGAAGGGCGCAAGTTCGGCGTGGCGGTGGGGCTGATCAGCCAGCGGCCGGGAAAGCTGGATGCAGACATGCTGTCGCAATGTATGACGCAGTGTATCATGCGGATCATCAACCCTTTGGATCAAGACAAGGTGGCGCAGAGCATCGAAAGCGTGGGACGCGATCTGCTGGCGGAGCTGCCGGCGCTCTCGAAGGGTCAGGTGATCATCGCCGGCAATGCGGTGAACACACCGGTGTTGTGTCGCGTGCGCCAGCGCATCACCACGCATGGCGCGCCGAGCAAGGATGCGCCGGAGGCGTGGCATCAATACGCGTCGGGGACGAGCAAGAGCCGGCGCGAGCGGAAGTATGCGCTGCCGGCCGAGCTGGTGGACGACGGGGATGATTTCAGCCGGTAACGGCGCGAGACAGGAGGGCGCATGAACAAACTAGGCTTTCACGTCAATGGCCTCAGCGAGGCCGTCTATCGTGCGATCGTCAAAGTACGCCCACCGATTATCAAGACCCTGGAGCATGATGTCGGCTTCTGGAGCCGCGTGAAGAATGACTTTCCCGGCGCGTTTATCATCGGCCGGCTGGTTGACGATGGACAGCAGTACGCGCCGGAGCCGGCGGCCAAAGGCCGTGCCTTCGCGGAGCGCATCCTGGGCCTGGAAATCTGCCGCTACAAGTTGATTGATGCCTGGGAATCGTTCAATGAGTGTCGCGCGCCGGCGGCGGATCCGGCCGAATACGAAGCCTATGACATCTTCCAGGAAGCATTTGCGCGGCGGATGCAGGAAGCCGGCGTCGAGCCGGTGGCGATGAACTTCGGGACGGGTCAATACCAGGGCGATGACTGGGTGAAGTACTTCCCACGCACGTTGCAGGCGTACAAATACCTCGGATTCCATGAGTATGACTGGCCCGATATGTGGCGGCTGCATCGCGAGGGACTGGCGGCCGGCAATGGCGGGATGTGGCTGGCGCTGCGCTATCGGCGCATCATGGATGCCGTGCGTCAGGTACATGGCTCGAAGCATGTGGCGGTCATTACGGAATGCGGCCTGACCCAGGCGGTCTATCCCGGCCGGCCGGATGTGGGATGGCGCACGGAACGCACGGAAGAGCAGTATTGGGAATCGCTCAAATGGTACAATGAGGAAATAGACAAAGACGACTACGTCCTCGGCGCGGCGATTTTCGTGGTGGGCGCGGTAGCGCCGTTCTATTCCTTCGAATCGTTGGGCGGCATCGTGGATCGGATCGTGACATTGAACCCTCAGCCGGGGCAGTACCGCAGCCATTTCGTGCTCTTCCCGCAGGGCGCGAGCTGGGAATGGTATGAGGCCAGCAAGGATTACTTGTTGACCTATCGTTGCACGCGTGGCGAGAGCGCCGACGACGCGGCGAAAGTGCACGGCGCGTTGGGGCATACGATCACCTGCATTAACGCCGCGCCGAACACGCAGACCTATTTGAAGCAGATCAATCCGGAGGCGACGCTGGATCTCATCAGCGCGGATACGCCGGCGGCGTTGCGGACGATCATGTCAGAGCGCGCTCAGAGTGGCCGGCGTTTCGGATAGCGACGCGCGTTTCTGGCGTGAGGGCGGCGAAGAAGGCGAACCCCCGTAGTCAACCGTCTGGGCACGACTGTCCAGAGCGGCGACCGCGGGGGCTTCGTTTTGAAGTGTGGCATTGTGCTGGGATGAAGCAACATCATGCCGTGCGGCAGGCTATGCGTCGTCGCGAGCGAGCAGGTTGGAGCCGATCAACCCGAGCCAGACAGTGAACTCGGAGCCAATATCAAAGTCGTCGTTGGTCAAAGCCTGGCCGGCGCTGGATGCGCCGCTGCTGTAGCCGGCCGGCGCGCCCCAGCGATAGGACCCGTCTGCGCCCTGACATCCCATCTGGTTCTGTGCGACGCGCAGGGCGATATCACGATAGCGTGTGTCACCGGTGCTGCGATACAGCATACTGCAGCCCCAGCCGGCCTTGCCACTCGAACCGCCATCCCAGGGATTGACGCAGCGCGACTGAAAGTCGAAGAACCATTGCGCCAGTTTGGCGTAGCGTTCCTCGCCGGTCGCCTGATTCAGCAGAATGAAGAAGGTGAAGGGCAGGCCGACGGTATACCAGCATTGATCTCTCTGTTGCGTGTCCACCACGCGCCAGAATGCCTGGTCATCGGGGAATTGCGTGCCCAGTTTGCCGTCTGGATCAATCGTCGTATAGAACCTACTCGTTGGCGCCGGCTGCATTTGGATCATGCGCTCGAAGCAATCCGCCAGTTTGCGCGCCGCGCCTATCTGGCCGGCGGCCAGGCAGGCGATGCCGGCGATGCCACTGGACATCGTGTCCGAGCGCATCTTTTGGCCGGCTGCGGATTTCTGAGCATAGAATCCGTCGTGGTCCGGCGACTGCTGGGTCAGGAGGAACTGTACCGACCGCGCTGCAATGTCGTAGCGTCCCATCTTTTGAGATCCGATGGTCATCCAGCCATTGCAGTATTGGTAGTGCACGTCAATGTACCATGCATCGTTGCGAGGTAGATAGTCCCCATCGGGCTGCAGGAGATTGTTCTTGACATAATTCAGGACGCGCTCGGCCGCGGCCGGCTCACCCAGGAGACCGAAGGCCCAGCCTGCCTTGTAGTAGGCGTCAATAGGGGCATTGGGGAGGCCCTTCCAGCTTCCGTCGCCCGCCTGGCGCGCCAGTAGCCAGTTCGCGCTGCGCCGGGCGCTCTCCAGGCACTTACGTTCCAGCGCCAGGATCTCCGTGGTAACCATGGTGTCGTACTCCTCTCTCATAGATCAAATGTCAGCTTTGGGACGTGCACAGGTGGGAGCGTCTACAGGATAGCATCACCAGAGGTCGCGGTAGACGGCGCTCACATCTGTCAGACTCATCACGCGCGGGCTGTTGCACAAGAGGCGCTCGATCTTAGCAGCCTCGACCGCCATAGCATCCAGGTCTTCGTGCCGGATGCCGAGGTCGCGCAAACGTTGTGGGATGCCTATGTCTTCGGAAAGGCGTTGCATGGCTATGACGGCCCGTTGCGCTAATTCCTCATGTGTGGAGCTGGCTTCCGCGACACCGAGAGGAATTGCCAGTTCGGCGAAGGTAAGCGGCGCTGCAGGCATGCTGAACTGCATCACGCGTGAGAGCAATAGGGCGTTGGCAATGCCATGCGGAACGTGAAAGCGGCCACCCAGTGGGTAGGCCAGGGCATGCACGGGGCCGACGCCGGCATTGGCGAAGCTCATGCCGGCAAGGAGGCTGGCCCATGCCAGCGCCTCGCGCGCCGACACGTCATGGCCGGCGGCGACGGCGCGACGCAGATTGGCACCGATCAACTCTATCGCACGTGTGGCGTGCATCTGCGTCAGCAGCGTAGCGTGGGGTGAGATGTAGGACTCGATGGCATGCACCAACGCGTCCATGCCAGTGGCCGCCGTGACGGGCGGCGGGACGGAGTAGGTCAACTCAGGATCAATCAGCGCGACTCTGGGCATCAAGTGACGACTCATCATCGCTTTCTTGACGCCGGCGGCGAGATCAGCGAATACAGCATTCGGCGTGACTTCCGAGCCGGTGCCGGCGGTGGTCGGCATGGCGATAACGGGCAGGCCGGGGAGCGGGATGGCGTCGCGGCCGAAGAATTCACGGGCCGACCTGTCATTCAGCGCCAGACAGGCGGCCGCTTTCGCGGTATCTAAGGCGGAGCCGCCTCCCAGAGCGACGATGAGGTCGGGCGACGCGGCGCGAACGACCGCGCGGCAGAGTTCCAGCGTCTCCATGGAAGGTTCGCCGGCAAGATGGTCGTAGATTGCCGCCGAAAAGCCGGCATCGCGCAATTCTGAAGCGAGCTGATCGGGCCAGGTCGTCGCGCGCAGACCCTGGTCGGTCACCAAGAGAATTCGGCGCGCGCCGATTTCTCGCGCTTTGTCAGGCAGAATTCGGCGCGCGCCGGCGCCGAAGATGATCTCGCCGGCAGTCCCAAAGGAACTGATGGTTGCCAATGCCTGCCTCCCCATCGTGCTCGCTTCTCCGAAGATTGCCGGCGCGTCTACTCCAAGAATCCCAGGTTGTCTACCGCATAGCGCCGCACGGCGGCTTCATTCAGGGTGATGCCCAGGCCGGGACGGTCGGTTACCGCGATGTACCCTTGCCGAATCAAGGGATCGCCGGCGACTAGCTCATTCCACATAGGATTCTCCAGGTGGTGGAACTCCAGGGCCAGGAAGTTGGGGATGGCGGCGCAGACGTGGCAGGTCGCCATCGTCTCGATGGGGCTGCCGATGTTGTGCGGGGCCAGGTTGATGTAGTACATATCGGCCAGGTCGGCGATCTTGCGTCCTTCCAGCAGGCCGCCGGCTTTGGCCAGATCGGGCGAGACGATATCGGCGGCCTGATTCTGAATGAGATCGCGGAAGCCGAAGCGGGTATAGAAATTCTCGCCGGTACAAATCGGCGTGCGCGTCGCCGCGGCGATTTTGGCCATGGCGTCAATGTTTTCCGGTGGACAGGGGTCTTCCAGCCACATCAGGCCCAGGTCTTCAAAGGCATAGGCGACTTTCAGGATATCCACCGGCGCATAGCCCCAGTGGGCGTCAATCGCCAGGTCCGTATTGCTCTTGAGCGCCTTGCGTACGGCCGTGACGATCTCGACGTGATGCGCGATCTCGTCATTGCTGATGGTGCGGTTGTAACGGTCACGCCGCGTGGCCGGCGGGTCAATATCGAACTTGATGGCCGTAAATCCCAGGGCCTCGACCTCTTTGGCTTTGGCGATGTAGGCCGCTGGCGATTCGTCCTTGCCGGCGTGGCTGTCATTGTAGATGCGAATTCGATCGCGGAAGCGACCGCCCAGCAATTGCCAGATGGGCACGCCGTAGGCTTGGCCGGTGATATCCCAGAGGGCCGTCTCGATGCCGCTGATGGCGCTCATCACAGCGCCCTGGTAGAAGCCGGAAGCGGACATCGAGTACATCATATCGTGGAAGAGCTTGTCCACATTGCGCGGGTCCTGGCCGATCAAGGGGCCGCGCAACCGCTCGTCTACCACGATCTGATGCACGCCGGCCCCGTGATACGCTTCGCCAATGCCGGTGATCCCTGCGTCGGTCTTCACCTTGACGAGTACCCAGCGAGTGGGGAGCAAAACGGAAGTGATGGAGGTGATCTTCATCGCCAATGATCCTTTCCAGAGACTTATATGCGCTCGAACTTCTGCACGCGGCGCTCATCGGCCACGTACAGGTCGCCGTGCGTATCCACCCAGATGCCGTGAATGAATGACATGAACTGGCCGGCTGCCTCGCCCTTCTCGCCGAAGCGGGCCAGCAACGTGCCATCCGGACTGAAGATGCTGATGCGCTGGTGGGCTTCGCCGACGAAGATGTTGCCCGCGCCATCCAGGGCGATATCCATTGGTTGGAGCAGGCCGTCCCATGAATCTAATGGCCGGCCCTCCTGGTCGAAGATGGAGACGCGATGGTTAGGTTCGCGATCCGCGATCAGAACGCGCCCGCGATGATCTATGGCCACACCATGCGGGAAGATCAACTGACCCGCGCCAGCGCCTTTCTCGCCCCACGAACGCAGCAGCCGGCCGTCTGGGGCGAAGTGGTGCACCCGCTGTTGTCCGTAACCGTCGGCGACCCACATATTGCCGTCCGGCAGGACGATGGCTTTGGCCGGCTTGTTGAATGGCTCGCCCGGCGCGCCGATGTGGTGCGGCTGTCCGAAGGTGCGCAACAGTTGACCGTCGGAGCTGAATTCGCGTACAGTGTGATCCTCGCGATCCGTGCAGTAGACACGGTCGCTGGCGCTGACCCAGATGGCGTGCGGCTCGGCGAAGACCCCCGCGCCCCACGATTTCAGGAATTGGCCGGCGCGGTCGAACACCAGGACGCACGGATCCGGCGTGCGCCGAAACGCGACCACCTGATCGCGTGAATCTACCGCGAGGCTGGGCGTCATGCCGAAAGTCGGCGCGCCCGGCCCGCAGCCCCAGCCCTCAATGACGCGGAAACGATAGCTGCCTGTGCCGTAGATCATCGCTCAGAAACCCTTTCTCACCGTTCACAGTGCATCCACCGGCCGGCGTAGGCCGATGAAGGGCTGGTAGTCCAAGTGGATAGCGAACAGCTCGGCTTCGCGCAGGGCGACCTCGATGCGCACTGGCCGGCCGACCAACTCCGAAATGTCGCGGCGCTCCTTCCATGCCGCTTGAGCAGATAGCTGATCCCCGCTGATGGGGATCGCCTCATCGAAGGTATAGCCGGGAATCGGCTCGGCGGTTTTGCCGTCCAGAAGCTGCACTTTGACCCAGGAATGCGGGGCAGTGCGCACGTTCAACTGCATCTGGTCGCTCTGCAGCGTCAATGATTTCGTGCCCAGCACACCATCGCGGCCCCATGTTCGTAGCGAGCAGAACCCGTCTACGCGCATTTCATACAGTAGACCGCCGGCGATACCCTCGCCGCCGCTGGAATGTTCGGCGCTCGACGCGGAGGCGTAGATGAGCAGCTTGTCCTTGTGGCGCAGCAGGCTCCCGCCATAGACGCCGCCGGCGCCCATCTGCCCGAAGTCACGATTGGCCAGGAAGGGCAGCCGCGCCGGCCGGTACCAGTTGAGGCCGTTGTAGCTGTAGGTCAATTCGATCTGCACACGCCCGTTGTACTTGACGCGCGCCGTCTCGAAGGTATCCGGCGTGTAGACCTGCAACATGCCGATGAACAGGTCTTCATAGCGCACCGTTGGCATGCCGTAGAACTCGGTGCGGATGCGATCCAGGGCGTCGGGCTGCAACACGGTCAGCGGCGCTGAGAAATGGATCAGGTCCGGCGTGGTGACCAGTGCGATGCGCCGGTCGGTCCATTCGGGTCGCGTGAAGATCTCGTAGAGGCCAGCGCGCGCATTCCAGACGACGCCGGCCCAGCAGTCATTGCGCATGTCTCGGAACGGGTGTTCCCAGTCAATCTTGAAGTGAATGCCGTCTTGCGAGAAGCCCAGGTAGCTGAAGTGGTTCTTGCGGTCGGCCGGCACCAGAGTGAAGACGTAGCCGTGCCCTTCGGCCGGCGTGCCGGCCAGGGGCATGATGTGGCCGTGCCCGATCCATGCGCCGGCTTCATCTACCGCCACGTCCGGGAAGCCTTGCCAAGCTGGCCGGCGCCCTGCATCGAAGCTGATTTCGGGCCAGTTGTAGGGATCAGCGGACTGCAGACGGAACACGAAGGTTGGGTTGACCCCGGC
>CAIQJD010000228.1 GCA_903872005.1 uncultured bacterium
CTCCCCATTCGTACTGCCATTATGAGCGATCGCTTCGACGCCGTGTGGCGCCTGGCTCGCAACTCACCCCCATTCTGAAACACACCCGCTCGCGCCATGCGATTGACAAGTCGGCCGGCCCGTACTAAGATAGGGGGGATGTATTGCTACGCGCTCCAGGATGGGAGTTCGATGCCCGGCCGGTCAGACGCAGCAAGCATCTACCTGACAATACGCTGACAGGCTGCCAGTATATAGATACACTAAATATTCTGATAAGCTTTAAGAAACTGATATTATAGGCGGCGCAACCCATGAACAAGAATTATCTACGCGCGATGCTTTTCCGCCTGACTCAAATGATATGCGTTGCTGTTCTGTACTATGCCACCGCTCGCCTCAGCGCCTTCCTGGCGCTGTCTCCTGAAAACGTCACCGTCCTGTGGCCGGCGGCGGGCCTGGCCCTCGCGGCAGTGTTCGTCTGGGGCTGGCCGGCCGGCATCGGCGTATGGGTCGGCTCCTTCCTGTTCCACTGGGGCACGCTAACTGGGGCGGCCGCGCTCCCGGCGTCCAGCGCCATTGCTGCCGGCTCTGCGCTGCAGGCCGGGGCCGCCGTCTGGTTGCTCAAACGTATCGTCAGAACCATACCGCCGGCTACTGCGCGCGGCGCGCTTCTCGCGATAGGGGTCATGGCCCTGGCTGCCCTCGTGGCTCCGGCCGTTGAAGCTACCAGCCTGTGCCTTGCCGGTCTGGCGCGCTGGAGCAACTTCCTCGCCTTGGCGCAGACTTCGTGGCTGTGCGACCTGGTCGGCATGACCGTTTTCGCGCCAACCCTGGTGATTCTTTCCTCGCGTTGGCGGAAGCGCGATGTCAGCCCGCCCCTTCTGTGGGTACTTACCTGTTTCATCATCGGGATGGCGCTCGGCATCTCACTGGTCATTGCCAATGCCGAACAGCGGCGGCTAAGCAAAGACCTCCGAGCAAACGCCCAAGAGGTCGCGCGTGTCTTGCAGAGTGAATTGGATCATCAGGTTCGCCTCCAGGCCAGCATTGAGGCATTCTATTTCTCTTCAGCCGCAGTGACCGCTGAAGAATTCGCCACATTCACGTCCCGGCTCCTGGAACATTCGCCGGCCGCCATGGCGCTGGAATGGGTACCGCGGGTGACCCAGGCGGAACGCTCGGCCTACGAGGATGCGCGGCGCGCGCAAGGGGCTGCCGACTACTACATCTATGAACAAGACTCATCGGGCAAGCATATCCCGGCCGGCGATCGCGCCGAGTATTTCCCGGTGACGCTGATCAGTCCTTTCGCGCCCAACCAGGCCGCCTTCGGTTTTGACCTCGGCTCGAACCCCACGCGCCTGGGAGCGATCCAACGCGCCCGCGACAGCGGTGAGGCCGCATCGGCGTCGCCGGTGCAACTGGTGCAGACCGCCGGCAAGGTAGCCGGCGTGCTGATCATGCTGCCCGTCTATCGCGTCGGAATGCCGGCTTCTACGCCGGCCGAGCGGCAGGACGCCTTGTGGGGTCTGGCGCTTGGCGTCTATCGGGCAGATACGTTGGTCCAGCAAGCCCTCGCGCAGCTCAGTCGTCACGATCTTGAGTACTACGTATACGATCTGACGAATCCCCAAAGTCCGCAATTCCTCGCGTTCTACCCGTCTATCTCCGGCCCGCAGACTTTGCCGGCGGCCGGAGCGCCGGCGCTTGACGCATTGTTGGCCGACTCCGCTCAGAGCGCCGCGCTCACCATTGGCGCCGATCGGTGGCTGCTGTTGAGCCGGCCCGGTCCGCGTTACGCGTCCGGCTCATACGGCTTCCTCCCGTGGGTCTCCCTCCTCTTCGGCCTCGCCATAGCCGGCGGGTTCCTGATCTACGTCGCCAATCGGCAGAAGACGGAAGCGATCCTGGCGCGCTCCGAAGCCGAGTATCGCACCCTGTCGGACGATGCTCCGACCGGCATCTTACGCATGACGCTCGCCGGCGAAATCCTGTATGCGAACGACGCATTGGCATCTACCATCGGTTTAGAGTCGGCCGAGGCCCTGCGCGACAATGTGCGTCCCCATATCGCGGACGAGGCCCAGTATCAGGCAGCGCTGAAGCTGCTGCAGGAGCATGGGCGCATTCGCAATCAAGAGCTGGATGCTTTGACCGTGACGGGCGAGGCGCGCCACCTGCTCTGCTCCGCGTTGCTCCAGGATGGCGTCGTGAGCGCCACTCTGGTAGATCTCACCGACCGCATCCGCGCCGGCAAGGAGTTCCAGCAGCTCTCTCGCGTCGTCTCCCAGATGGCCGATTCCGTGGTCATCACCGATGTGAGCGGCGTGATTGAGTACGTGAATCCCGCCTTCGAGCGGTTGACCGGCTACACGCGCGACGAAGCCTTGGGTCAGACGCCGCGCATCCTGAAGTCCGGCCAGCATAGCCAGGAGTTCTATGCCGACCTCTGGCAGACCATTTTGGCCGGCGAAGTCTATCAAGGTGAGATGACAAACCGTAAAAAGGATGGCGAAATTTTCGTCGAAGCGAAAACCATCACGCCCATCCGCGATGCGAAGGGGGCGATCACGCATTTCGTGGCGACGGGGAAAGACATCACCGAGCGCAAACAGATGGAGTCGGCGTTGCGCCAGAGAGAGGCCGACTACCACTTGATTGCGGAGAACACCTCCGATGCGATCTGGATCATGGACCTGGAGACGGAAAGTTTCATCTACGTCAGCCCTTCCGTGGCGAGACTCCTCGGCTTCACGCCGGCGGAAATGCTCGCGCGGCCGATGCGAATGGTGATCACCGCGGAGTCTCTGCAGATGGTCCTGGCCGCGTTGCCACAGCGCATCGAGGCTTTTCGTCATGGTCTGGGCGGAACGACCCAGGTAGACCAGTTGGATCAAATCCGGCATGATGGGTCGGTCGTCCATACGGAGGTCGCGACGACGCTGGTGATCACGGAGGCCGGCCGGCTCCAGGTCGTGGGCATCTCGCGCGACATCAGCGAGCGCAGACGGGCGGAGGAAGAGCTGGCCAGATCCAAACAACGTCTCGAGGCCACGCTCAATGCCTTGCCCGACCTGCTGTTCGAGCTAGATGAGAATCGTCGTTTCGTAGACTATCGAGCGCCCAGCCGGGTCGCGTTGTTTGTCCCGCCTGAATTCTTCATCGGCAAGACCATCTACCAGGTCATGCCGGCAGATGTGACGACCGTCATAGATTGGGCCCTGGACGAAGCCCTGCAGCATGGCACGCATTTCGGCGCGACGTACGCGCTGCCGATGGCCGGCAAGATGAACTGGTACGAATTGTCCGTTTCAACGCGGCGCGAGGGAGCAGGCCAGTCGCCGCGCTTCATCGTGCTGGCCCACGATTGCACCGAGCGCAAACTGGCGCAGAGCCTTCAGGAGACGGTCTACCGCATTGCGGATGTTGCCCAGACGACCGACTCGCTCCAGGATATGTATGCCGGAATCCACCGCCAGATTGCGCAGGTCATGCCTGCCGACAACTTCTACATCGCGTTGTATGATGAGGCCAGCGGTCTGCTGAGATTCCCTTATTCGGTAGACGAAAGAGTCCCGTTCGTCAAACCTGTCAGCCCCGGCAAAGGGCTGACTGCCCATGTGCTGCGTACCGGCGCATCCTTGCTCTACACCATGGACCGCGCATGGCCCGACCTTGTGCCAATCGGCGACCTCTCCAAGGTCTGGCTGGGGGTTCCCCTGGTCGTGCGGGGCAAGACGATTGGCGTGATGGCCGTCCATCACTATTCCGATGCCAGCGTATACACGGAACGCGAGCAGCACATGCTGGAGTTCGTCTCATCCCAGGTTGCGACGGCCATTGACCGCAAGCAGGCTGACGAGACGCTGCGTAAGAGTCAGGCCGGCCTGGAGATCGCGCAAGCCACGGCCCATCTGGGCAGTTGGGAGCACAATCCCAACACCGGCGAGGGCCTCTCGTGGTCGAGAGAGATGTTCACCCTCTTTGGACTCGATCCTGCTGCAGGCGTTCCGACGGTGGGCGAGTTCATGGAACTGATAGTCCCTGCGGATCGGCAGGCCATTCTGGACGCCCAGGAACGCGCCATTCAGACCGACCAGCCCGTCACGGTGGACTACCGCACCGTCCCGGCCGGGGGCGTCTCGCGTTGCTACCAGGCAACCATCGCCGCGGTCCGCAACACGGATGGGAGCTTGCGCCAGGTCTCCGGTACGGTGCTGGATATCACCGCACGGAAACGCGCCGAAGAGACCATACGCGAGAGCGAGCGCAGGCTCAAACAGGCCCAGCAAATCGCGCACGTCGGTAGCTGGGAGTTGGATATCCAGAGCGGCGAGCTGAAATGGTCGGATGAAATCTACCGCATCTTTGACCTGCGTCCGCAAGAGTTCGCGGCGACCTACGCGGCGTTCCTGGATGTGATTCACCCGGCAGACCGAGACATGGTCAATATGGCTTACACCATATCGCTCCAGACTCGCCAACCCTACGACGTTATCCACCGGCTTCTGACGCGAGATGGCCGGCTGAAATATGTGCAGGAGCGTTGCGAAACCACCTATGATGAGAACGGTGTGCCCATCCGTTCCCTGGGTACCGTCCAGGACATCACCGAGCGCCACGAGATGGAACTGGAAATCGGCGAGCGGATGAAGGAGCTGACCTGTCTCTTCTCTGTCAGTCAGATGCTTGAAGATGTCGCTTCCGAGCCTATGTTGTGCCAGAAGATCGTCGAATACCTGGTCCCCGCCATGCAATTCCCGGAATGCGTGGCGACTTGCCTCGTCCTGGACGGCCGGCGTTACACGACCGAACGGTACCATGACGGCCTCACCCATCGGCTGTCAACGCCGATCGTTGTCGGCGGCGTCCCGCGCGGGGAAGTCTCCGTCTACTACACCCAGGACTTGCCCTTTCTGATGCCGCATGAGCAATCGTTGATTGACAACGCGGCTCGCATGTTGAGCATTTGGCTGGAGCGCCGACAGTCGGAGCTGGCGATGCAAGCGGCGCAGCGCGAATTGGAAGAGGTGAACCGCGAGCTGGAGAAACGCGTCGAAGAACGCGCCGCCGAAGCGCGCCAGAACGAGATGACCTACCGCGCCTTGTTCGAGAACTCCAACGACGCCATCTTCCTCATGTCGCCGGCCGGCAAGGATCTCGCGGCCAACCCGCAAGCTCTCATCATGCTGGGCTACACGGCGGATGAGTACCTCGCCAGGGCAGCGGAGGAGGACAACGTCGCGGCCCTTCCTGAACGGCGCGCGGACGCGCTTGTCCGCTTCGCCGCGGTCCTGCGGGGTGAGCACGTGCCACTCTACGAGCAGACTCTCGTGGGGAAGGATGGCAAGCCGGTAGAGGTCGAAATCAACCTCTCAGCCGTGCGCGACCCTGCGGGTAATATCATCATGGTGCAAAGCGTGGTACGCAATATCACCGAACGTAAGAAGGCCCAGGAGGCCCTGCGCCAGAGCCGTGACCAGTTGAGCATCGCCAACGCCGCCCTGGAGAAAGCCTCGCGCTTGAAGGACGAATTCTTGGCCAGTATGAGCCACGAGCTGCGAACGCCTCTCACCGGCATCCTCGGCATGACGGAAGTGATGCAGATGCAAATTGCCGGCCCGCTGAATGAGAAACAGATGAAGAGCCTGAAGAACATCGCGAGCAGCGGCCGGCATCTGCTCGACTTGATCAACGATATCCTCGACCTGTCCAAGATCGAAGCCGGCAAGCTGGAGATGCAGTTTGAGATGTGCGCCGCAGCGGATATCTGCCAGGCCAGCCTGCAACTGGTCAAGGGGATGGCGGGGCAGAAGAGGCAGAACATCGCCTTCAGCATCACGCCCGCCGGCTTCAGCGTCCGCGCCGACTCGCGCCGCCTGAAACAGATGTTGGTGAATCTGCTCAGCAACGCCGTGAAATTTACGCCGGTCGGCGGCAGCCTGGGCCTGGAAGTGAAGGTCTGCGAAGACGAGCAGACGGTGCATTTCACGGTCTGGGACAAGGGTATCGGCATCAAGCCGGAAGACCTGGGCAAGCTCTTCAAACCCTTCTCGCAACTAGATAATCGGCTCGCGCGTCAGTATGCCGGCACGGGCCTGGGGCTATCGCTGGTGCACCGCATGGCAGAGATGCACGGCGGGAGCGTGAAGGTAGAAAGCGTCCTCGGCGAAGGCAGCCGCTTCAGCATCGTCTTGCCCTGGACGCCCGATGTCCCTGAGCCTGAAGCAGAGCCGACGCCGGCCGGCGCCGATGGGTTCAAGAGCGCCCTCGTCATTGAGGACAATGATCTGCACGCCGAACAGGCCGCGGTGTATCTCAGGGAGATGGGGATTCGGACGGTCGTCCATCCGACTGCCCACGGCGCTCTCGAAAAGGCCGCCCATCTGCGTCCCAGCGCCATTCTACTGGACCTGAACCTTCCCGATGGTTCGGGCATGGATCTGCTCGCCTTGCTCAAGGCGGATGAGCGCACGCGAGAGATACCGGTGATCATCGTGTCGGTGGAAGAGCGTCGCACGGAGGCCATGAAACTGGGTGTGGCCGGCTACATGGTCAAGCCCTACAGCAAGCAGGAGCTGCACGCCGCGCTATTCAGCGTAGCCGCCTCTGGTCAACTGGCGCCGGCTGTGATGGTGATTGGCGCCTGGGCGGATGCTCCGTTGATCCTGCTCGCCGACGACAATGAGGTAATCCTTGAGACGATCAGCGACTTTCTCAAGGCCAAAGGGTTCCGCGTCATCGCCACACGCAGCGGCCTGGAATTGCTGGAACGCGCGTCGGAGTTACACCCGGATCTCATTCTGATGGATATCCAGATGCCCGGAATGGATGGTATGGAGACGATGCATCGCGTGCGCGCCTTCGCGGACCGGCAGCTCGCCGAGACGCCCATCATTGCTGTCACCGCCTTGGCCATGACCGGCGACCGCGAGCGCTGTATGCAGGCCGGCGCCAATGACTATCTCAGCAAACCCATCGGTTTGGCGCAGTTGTTAGAGAGAATCCGGCTGTTGCTGAGAGATCGCGCGCGGCCGGCTGCCGGCGGCTCCGCCGAGGCATAGCATGCCCGGTGCAGCATCCGTGAAGCTGCGCGTGTCTGGCCGAGCCTGAGTTTGAGTTAGATTAGGTTGGCAAGTACGTTCGATGCTATACTATCCGGCATGAGCGAGTATAACCATGTTGAACGGGATCCAGTTGCGCGGTATACGTTTGAACAACTGATCCGCAGCGGCAACGTACCGGTTCGCAAGTAGACTCGAGCGCGAC
>CAIQJD010000229.1 GCA_903872005.1 uncultured bacterium
CGCCTGGGCGCTGCTGGGCGAGCAGATGACGCCGCTCTTCCTGCTCGGCGCGGCGCCGGTCTTCGCCGGGTTGGCGCTGGTCACCGGCCGCGCCGCCGGCGAGCGGCCGGCCGGGTAACAGGCGGCGCGCCGGCGCGGCCCGCCGCAATACTGAAACAAGCCGGCGCGCGTTTGCGTTTTCGCGCCGATGTGCTCTAATAATGGCGTCTGGGGGGTTAGCTCAGTTGGCTAGAGCGCCACGTTGACATCGTGGAGGCCGTAGGTTCGAGCCCTATACCTCCCACCAGACAAAGTGGCCCGCGGCAGTCGCCGCGGGCGCAATATTCAGAACGCGTCGATCGGGACGAGTACGCGGATGCCCAGCCCCAGGGAGAGGAGGTCGCCGACTGCAAGCCTCCTCGGCCAGAATCCGCCGAATACCCCCCGAGAGCAGATGCCCCAACAGCCGCGTGGCTCAGTATGGCGTCTCGGCCGGCCCCGTTATCGGCCTTACAAGGATGCGACGCTCGACGTCGTATCGAACTTGGGTGGAACCGCGCAGCCCCCTTCGCCCCAACAACCGGGTGAAGGGGGCGTTTTCTTTGGCGGCGGGCGGCCCCTGGCCGGCGTCCATGGCGACGCCGGCCAGGGGCCATCCCCCCGCCCTATCAGGAGATGGAGGAAAGAGATATGGCAGAGCAGCATGACGACCCATTGCACCGCATCCGACACTCGGCGGCCCACGTGATGGCCGACGCCGTGATGCAAATGTTCCCCGACGCCAAGTTCGCCATCGGGCCGGCCATCGCCGATGGCTTCTACTACGACTTCGACCTGCCGCGCTCGCTGACTCCCGAAGACCTGGAGAAGCTGGAAGCGAGCATGCGCGCCATCATCAAGGCCAAGTATCCCTTCGTGCGGCGCGAGCTTTCGGCCGACGAGGCGCGCCGGCTCTTCGAAAAGCAGCCCTACAAGCTGGAGCTGATCGAAGGGCTGGCCCAGGGCCAGGAGAACGAGGATGGCGAGGCCGCCGGCGCGCCGGCCGAGGTCATCACGACCTTCACGCACCACAACTTCACCGACCTGTGTCGCGGCCCGCACGTCGGCAACACCGGCGAAATCCCGGCCGACGGCATCAAGCTGCTCAAGATCGCCGGCGCGTACTGGCGCGGCGACGAACACCGCCCCATGCTGCAGCGCATTTATGGCACGGCCTGGTACTCCAAAGAGGAGCTGCAAGCCTACCTGGATCGCCTGGCGGAGATTGAGCGCCGCGACCATCGCCGGCTGGGCAAGCAGCTCGATCTCTTCTCCTTCGACGCCGACATTGGGGCGGGCCTGGTGCTGTGGCATCCCAACGGCGCGATGGTGCGCCATCAGGTCGAGACCTTCTGGAAGGATGAGCACCTGCGGCGCGGCTATCAACTGGTCTTCACACCGCACATCGCCAGCGAAGATACTTATAAGCTCAGCGGCCATCTGGAAGCCTACGCCGACATGATGTACGCGCCCATGGAGATCGAGGGCAAGCCGTATCGGGTCAAGCCGATGAACTGCCCCGGCCACATCAAGATCTTCCAGAGCCAGTTGCGCTCGTACCGCGATCTGCCCATCCGCTACGCCGAACTGGGCACGGTCTACCGCTTCGAGCGCTCCGGCGTCTTGCACGGGCTGTTGCGAGTGCGCGGCTTCACGCAAGATGACTCGCACCTCTTCTGCCGGCCGGATCAGATCAAGGCCGAAATCCACGGCGTGCTCGACCTGACCGACTACATGATGTCGGCCTTCGGCTACACGTACAAGATGTACCTGGCGACGCGGCCGGAGAAGTACATCGGCAGCGACGAGGAGTGGGATTTCGCCACGGAGCAGTTGCGGCTGGCCCTGGAAGAGCGTGGCCAGCCCTACGAGGTGGACCCGGGCGGAGGCGTCTTCTACGGGCCGAAGATTGACACAAAGGTCTTCGACGCGCTGGGACGCGAGTGGCAGGGGCCGACGTTGCAGCTCGACCTGAACCTGCCGGTGCGCTTCAAAGTGGCCTACATCGGCGAAGACGGACAGGAACACAAGGTGATGATCCTGCACCGCACGGTGTTGGGTTCCATGGAGCGCTTCGTCGGCGGACTGATCGAACACTACGCCGGCGCGTTCCCGACCTGGCTCGCGCCGCTGCAGGCCGTCTTCATCCCGATTGCCGACCGGCACGTGGCCTATTGCCAGGAACAGGCGCGGCGCTTGCTCCTGGCCGGCGTGCGGGCCAAGGTGGACGACTCCAACGAGCGGATGCGCGCCAAGATTCGCCAGGCGCAGTTGGACAAGATCCCGTATATGCTCGTCGTCGGCGACCGGGAAGCGGAGACCGAGGCCGTCTCCGTCCGCCTGCGCTCTGGCGAAGACCAGGGCAGCAAACCGGTGGCCGAATTCCTGGCGCAGATCACCGAAGAGATCCGCGCCCGCAAGTAGCGCCAGAGACCCGGGAGAAGACCTGTGAGGTCTTGCAGACCTCACAGGTCTCTTTTGACACGAAAGGAGCATCCTCGTGACCTTCGCTCACAAAGTCGTCCTGATAGACTACGACGAAGACCTCTTTGCGCCGCGCGGCTGGGAAGCCAGCTTCATGGCCGCGGCCGGCATCCAGTGGGTGCAGGGCCAGTGGCGCGACGAAGCCAGCGCCCTGGAGCAGATGCGCGACGCCGACGTCGTCATCATCCAATCGCTACGCAAGCTGCTCAACGCCCACACCATCCCACAACTGCAACGCTGTCGCGGCCTGATCCGCGCCGGCATCGGCTACGACTCGATTGACGTCGCCGCGGCCACAGCCGCCGGCATGTTGGTCTGCAACGTCCCCAACTACTGCGTGGAAGAGGTCGCCGATCACGCCCTGGCGCTCCTGCTGGCCGGCGTGCGTAACCTGGGCCGCCAGGATCGCTCCATTCACGCCGGCGCCTGGCAGCGCGAGCTGGTCAAGCCGGCGCGCCGGCTGCGCGGCCAAACCCTGGGACTGGTGGCCTTCGGACGGGTGGCGCGCTCGCTGGCCGAAAAGGGACGCGGCCTGGGCTGGCATGTGCTGGCCTTTGACCCCTACGTGCCGGCCGAAGCCATCGCCAAGAGCGGCGTCACGCCGGCGACCCTCGACGATCTCCTGCGCCAATCTGACCTGATCTCCGTACACGCGCCGCTCTCGGCCGAGACGCGCCACTTGATTGGCGAGCGAGAGTTCGGCCTGATGAAGCCGGGCGCGATCTTCGTCAACACGTCGCGCGGGCCGGTGGTAGATGAAGCCGCACTGGCGCGGGCGCTGGGCGAGGGACGCCTGGGCGGCGCCGGCCTGGATGTCTTCGAGGCCGAGCCGCTGCCGGCCGATAGCCCCCTGCGGCGCGTGGACAACGTCATCTTCACGCCGCACACCGCGGCCTATTCCGAAGATGCGGTGGATGACCTCTATCGCGGCGCGTGCGAGGAAGCCATGGACATCGTGCAGGGTCGCCGGCCCATCGGGGCCGTGAACCTGAAATGACGCCCATGCAGCGCCTGCGTTTTCTTCCCATCGTTGGTGGGCTGCTCCTGGGCCTGGCGCTGGCCGGCTGCCGGGCGGCCGCGCCGGCCGATGGCGGCGGCCCCGGCGCCGCAGAACCCTCTCCGACGGTCGTGGCGGCCCTGCCGACGGTCGCGCCGACGGCTACGAACACGGCGACGCTGACCGCGACGCCCGCACCGCCGACTGCCACGCCCACATCCACATCCACGTCCACCTCCACGCCTTCGCCG
>CAIQJD010000230.1 GCA_903872005.1 uncultured bacterium
AAGGACGCGGCCCTGGCCGCTGAAGGCGCTGCGGCCGGCGGCAAGCCGTCCGGGACATTCTCGGATGAGGAACAGGCGGCGATGAAAGAGCGCCTTCAAGAGCTGAAAGCGGCCGGGCGCGCCGAGAAGGTGGATGGGGAAAGCGCCGTCTTGGCGAAGATTGCTGAGATGGCGGAGCCGGATCGCGCCATGGCCGAGCGGCTCCACGCGCTCATCAAAGCCAGCGCGCCGGCCCTCGCGCCAAAACTCTGGTACGGAATGCCGGCCTATGCCAGAGATGGCAAGGTCGTCTGCTTCTTCCAGGGCGCGCAGAAGTTCAAGACGCGGTATTCGACGCTCGGTTTCAGCGATCAGGCGAACCTGGACGATGGCAACTTGTGGCCGGTCGCCTTCGCGCTGAAGGAGTTGACGGCCGCCGAAGAGGCAGAGATTAGCGCACTCGTGAAGATGGCGGCGGGCTGAGGGCTGACGACGGGGAAAGGTGGGCGGAGCCGCCCACCCTACGGCATACCAAAGGGGCCTGCTGATGGCAACTGGTCTATCCCATGTTAATGTGCCTCTAATACCCGAGAGTATCATTCCAGTGTATGTTGTAGCGTCCGACTGAGTCGAAAGATGGTTCTTAGAAAGGAGCCTATCCGGTGTCAAATTCCAAGTTCACGAAGGCGCAGCTCATGCGCGTGCTGGTTCTCGTTGTGCTTCTGGCAAGCACGTTCCTTCTGGCAGCGCCCGCCAGTGCTGCGCCGCCCAGCCTGATGGTGACGAAAACCGGCCCGGCCACCATTTCGGCCTCCTGGGTGATCAATTACAAGATCACGGTGTCTAATCGGACCGGCGCGCCGGCGACCATTTATGTGGTGGACACGCTGCCGAGCGGGCCGCGGTTCATTTCGGCGGACCATGGCGGGGTGCGCACTGGCGATAAAGTCCGCTGGACGCTGACCAATGTGGCGTCTGGGGCGAGCGTCGTGCTGCAGGTAAGACTCGGCACCATTTCATCGTACTCGAGTTACGAGGTCACCAACAAAGTGAGGGCAACGTCTGGCCCCTACACGGCGTCCTCCCGTTGGAAGACGACTGTCATGGCGAACAAGTAGCGCACTGCGCCGGCGCTTGCGGCTGTTGGCGTCGCTGCAACCAGGCCACTGGCGGCCGGTTCCAGACCCGGCGGTTCTGCTCAGGCCCCTGCATATCAATGCGGGGGCCTGGCTTGTGTTGGCTGTTGCGCGCCATCCCGTTCCGGTGTAGAATGACAGCGGCAGCATGCCACGCGCCAAGACCATTCGATCATCCGTGATGGGGGCAATACGAGGAGTACTATGAAACGTCGAGAACGCCTGCACGCCGCATTGGCGCTGCAAGAGCCAGATCGGGTTCCGTTGTTTGACTTCCTCTTCCAGGAGCCGCTCTATGAGGCCATGATCGGCCGGCGGCCTGGCGCTTACAATGCTCCCGACGCGGTGCGACTCGCGTTGGCCCTCGATCATGATGGCGTCTGGCTGCCCTTTGGCGCCTATGGCGGATTTCAGCCGCGATACCTTCAAGAGGACACCTATGTGGACGAGTGGGGCACGACGTACCGGCGCACGACCTACTCCTGGCCGATTGACGCGCCGATAGACTATCCGATCAAGTCGCGTCAGGACTTGTTGCGCTACACGCCCCCTGATCCCACGCTCCCCGGCCGCGCCGCCGAAATCGTCGTCGCCCGAAGCGTCCCCCACGATAACCTGTCCCTGCAAGCCGGCATCCAGGGGCCTTTCACGACCGCCTGGCTGCTGATGGGCTACGAGCGGATGTGCTACGCGCTCTATGATGAGCCGGATCTGCTGCACGACATCTTCAAGATCTGCCTTGCCTACTTCAAGGAGGGGGCGCGCCAGTGCGTCGCGGCCGGCTGCGATGCCATCTGGCTCTCGGACGATTTCGGAGACAGTTGCCGCGGCTTCTTGAAGCCGGAGCATTTTCGCCGGCATGTGTTGCCCTATTTCGCGGAGCTGGCGGAGTATACGGCCAACCTGGGCGTGCCGGTGATGTTGCACTCCTGTGGGCACATCAGCGAGTATTTGGACGACCTGGCCCAGACCCGCATCTGCGCGGTGCATCCGCTGCAGCGCACCGCCGGCATGGATTTACGCGCCGTCAAGGAGCGCTACGGCAAGCGCTTCTGCATCATCGGCAACATAGACTCCTCGCGCACGTTGCCCTTCGGCTCGCCCGAAGATGTCGCTGCGGAAGTGCGCGAGGCGATAGATATTGCCGCGCCGGGCGGCGGCTACATCCTGGCTTCGGACCATTCGCTGCATGATGGCATCCCGGTAGAGAATATCCTGGAAATGTTCAAGGTCGGGGCAGAGTATGGCGGCGCGTGCTACGCCGGCCGGCGCAAGGCGTCCGTGGAATGACTTTGAGATCGTCCTGCGCCGGCTGCGCGTGACGTTGACAGACCGCGCCGGCCGTGCTATGCTTGGGTGATTCGCCGGCAAGCCAGGCCCTTGCGGCCATTCCTTTGGAGGCGCACATGACCCGCATTCTCGTCGTCAATCCCTTCGGCGGCACCGAATTCTACGGCCGCGCCAACCTGGAGCGCATCAAGCGCCCAGACACCCAATTCGATATGGTCAACATCGCCGATGTCTATCCCCTGACCAACAACCAGTGGCTTTATTTCAAATACGCCTGCACGGATGGCACCCTGGAGCGCATCATCAAGGCCGAGAAAGAGGGCTACGATGCTGTCTTCATCTCGTGCAATCTCGACATCGGCCTGTACGAGGCGCGCCAACTGGTAGATATCCCGGTGACCGCGACGCTGGAGTCGGCGGCGCTGACCGCGCATACGATGGGTTGGCGCTACGCCCTGCTGAGTGTGGACGACCAGAATGGCAAGATCCAGGAGATGATGCTGGAGAACTATGGCCTGGCGGCGCACTATGTCGGCCATCGGGCCATCGGCATTGACGCCAACGACCTCTACCCGCATATCACGCCGGCCGAGGCAGTGCGCCAGGCCGCGTTGGCCGCCGGCAAGTTTTGCGTGGACAACCTGAACGCTGAAGTGCTGATCGCCGGCTGCACCCTGGTCGGCTCCGTGCTGACCCACACGAAGCCCGATCCCGTGGAAGTGCTGGGCGTGCCGGTGCTGGACGGCATGATTACCGGCTTCAAGCTGGCTGAGATGCTGGCCGACCTGCGCGCCGCCGGCTTCCCCACCATCAGCCGCAAGGGGTTCTTCGAGAAGCCGCCGCGTGCGGACTATCAATACCTGCGCTCTTTCTTGAACAAGCCACTCTAATCCGCCAGGGTAGGGACGCGCAGCGCCGGCCGGTCGGAAGCGAAAACTTCCGACCGGCCGGCGCATTCTTTTGGGCGGATGGGGTCACCCGATCATTTCAACGTTTTGAGCCAGGCGTAGAGATCGCGCACCGTCTCGTCGCTGACGCGACTGGCCGGGAAGGATGGCATGCTGCTGCGCGGCGTGCGGAGCTGTTTCAGCACGGCATCATAGCTGAGGCTCGTATTGGCGAGCTTCGGCCCGCTGCCGCCTTGCGCCTGCGCGCCGTGGCAGGAGCGGCACTGCGAGCCGGCCCAGAAGGTCGCGCCTTTGGCCGGGTCGCCGGCGCCGGTCTGCGGCGCGGTAGTGGGCGGGACGGTGGCGGCCGGGGCGCTGGTGTGGGTAGCCGCCGGCGCGGTGGTCGCTGCCGGCGCGGTCGTTGCGGCCGGCGCGGTCGTATGGGTAGCCGCCGGCGGGGCTTGGGTCGCGGCCGGCGCGGCGGTGTTGGTCGCCGGCGCGGTCGTGGCGGCCGGGGCAATCGTCGGCGCGGCGGTTGGCTGCGGCGCGCAGCCGGCGAGGGACGCCAGGACGACGAAGGCCAGGGTCCCAATCACGGCCAATTTCAAGGTGTTGCTGAGCCGAGCGCGAGCGCCGGCAAGTTTCGAGCGGGTCATAGACAATTCCTCCAGTCGCTTCAACGCGCCAGATTGGCGCAAGGCGGATACAGCTTATCATAGCGCATGTGGTCATGCGATAGATGTAAGCTCGCCCACCGGGGGCTTGCGACGCGCTACCCCCCGCGCCGGCCATCCACGAATGGGCACGAATAAACGAATCGGCCCGCCGGCGTGCGCCATGCGTTTATTCGTGCCCATTCGTGGATGGCCGAGCCGGCGGTGGGCCAGGGGCCCACCCTACCGGATCCATTCTAACGCAGAATGGCGCGCCGGGCAAGCGGACTGCATGCGAGAAGCTGCCGCAAGGTGTTGTCCCCTGCGGCAGCTTCGTTGCGGCGGCAATCGGATGGCGCCTTGCGGCGCGGCGTCAAGCGATGCTACGCTCAGCCCAGCGGAGGCACGATGCCAAGTTGTTGCAAGAAGCCCAGATAGTCTGAGTACTCGAACTCCTCGACGACCTTGCCATCAACGACGTGAGCGACCGTGCAGCTTTCCAGGGTGCAGCGCTTGCCGGTCGGTGGGATGGGCAGGCTGGGCGAAACGCCGGTATGCGTCATAGATAGCGTCGTGCGATAGACGATGACGTTGCCTTCAGTGACCCATTCGTGCCATGCCGTGTCAATGTCGGAGTAGCCCTGGCGCACGCCGGCGATCTTCGCTTTCAGCGCCGCCAGGCCGTTCTCGTCCGGCAGAGGGGCATGATGCAGGACATAACCCGTTGCGAATGCCTCATCCAGCGCATCCAGGTTGCCCTTGTAGTACGCTTCTTCCATGGCCCAACGCATCTTCGCTTTCAGTTCTTCCTGTGACATCGTCAGAACCCTTCCTTTCTACTCTACTGCTCTACTGTTGCTCTTGGCGAAGTCGCACTGCTCAGGAAAGACCGATTCTTCGAGAGGCCGATTGCCGCCGCCCCCTCCATTACGTTGATATACTGCGCCGGCGCAGCCGGCTGACGCCCAGCGCCAGGCCGACGACGATGATCCAGGTTGCGCCTTGCAGCCAGGGGTTGAAGGCGAAGAAGTTGCCCGCCGCTGAAATATACCGGTAACCCGGCGGCGTGGCGAAGAGGTGGTGCGCCAACGGCAGGAGCAAATAGGCCCACGCCGCGCCGGCGGCCAGGAGCGCGCCGGCCGGCGGCATGCCGCGTCGCCAGCGCCGCCGGGCCGCGGTCATGACGGCCAGCCAGGCGCAGCCGGCCAGCAGACCTCCGCCGGCAGCCAGATAGCCGACCCACGCGGGGAGGCTGACGCCGCGCGCCGGTAGCTCCAGCGCCAGCAGCAATAGCAGCGGCGCCGCCAATCCCAGCCCATCGGCCAGCAGCCAGGCCAGCTCGGCCGGCCGGCGCGCCGCGCCATCGGCCAACCAGAGCGCCGGGGCCAGGCCGGCCAGGGTCGCGCCGGCGGCCGCCAGGGCTAGCCCCAGCAGGAGCGTCGGGGCGTTGACGAGCATGGTGATGAGCGGGATGCCGAGGGCGAGCGGGGGGAGGCAGCAGAGCCAGACGCCGGCCGGCGCCGGCGGGCGATAGGTCGGGCGCAGCCGGCCCAGGGCGAATTGCGCCAGGGTCGCCAGACAGAAGACGACGCCGGCGGCCACCAGGCCGGCCATCCAGTAGCGGCTGGAGGTCACCGCGTCGAAAGGCGCCGCCCCCAGATGCTCGTACAGGAAGACGGCGTAGCGGTCGGCGACGCCAAACCAGTAGCCGAAGAGGCCCAGGATGAGGAGAGAGATGAGGCCGGCGTAAATCACCGTGCCCATCATCAGCATGTCCCGTGCGCCAACAAGGCCACTTTGCGCCCCTCGCGGTGCAAGATGTTATATTGCCGGCACGCCTCTGGCGTGGGCAATACGCGGATATCTGTGATGCCATGCGAGGAGATCGCCTGCTTGACTGCGTCCGGGCACTTGAGTCTGCCTTCAACGCCGCTGCCAATAAAGAGTATCTCCAGGCCGTTATCGTATACGCCGGTAATCATCTCCGGTGTCAGATCGTGTTTTTTTCTCTCCGCCCATTTGCTTACTGTGGTTCCGATCAAGCGGATATCTGCACCGACCCCAACCTCACCTTCTCCGTGAAGCACGCCGCCGATGGTGAATCGCCCCCATTCGAAACGCTCAATTGGCCCCAATTCATCTTGGAACATTGCTGCATCCTCCATCCCCTTTTTCTAAAAGTGCGCTAATCGCATGGTGGTGCGTCTGGCGCACCTCGTAGCATCGCCCCTTGTGGGCGTCTGAGAGTTTCGGACGGCCACAAGGGCCGATGCTACGGTTCGGCGTTAACTGTCTGTTAACCTAGTGTTAACACACCGTTAACCTGATCGGTGTACACTCATTTTTTGGCGGCCTGCGTCAAACCGACGCACGGATCGCCAGCAATTCGCAGAAAGAGAAGGTCGTTCGCAAACAGAGTCCTATGTATTACGATGAGTATTCCGCCAGTATCATTGCCCAGGATCGCCGGCGCGAGATCGAAGCCGATATGTTGCGCCGGAGTCTCCTGAAGGCGCTACAACCCGAACGCGGCAACGACAATGTCGTCAAATCGGTCGCGCATGCCGTGTCGCAGCAATGGGGCCGCTGGTTCCATTTGCAGCCGGCCACGCGCGCCTGAGTTCGTTCTCAGCCACGCTGCTGACATCCAACCTCCCGCAGGTTCCAAACCTGCGGGAGGTTTTCTTGTCGCAAGGCTATCGCCAGGAGCGCACCGGCGCCAGGGCTGCCCGCGCGGCCAGGTCGCGCCATTCGGGCGAGCCGTCATTGTCCCAGCGTTCCAGGCGCACGCCGGCTTCGAAGCGCGGTTGATTGCCGCGCAGGAAGTCTTCCCAGTAGCCGGCCGGCCCTTGCTCGCCGGCGTACCAGGTCCGCTCGCCGGCCGGCCCGATGAAGGCATATAGCGCCTCGGCGTTGGCTTTCTCCGGCTTGTCCACCCGGTAGCGCAGCGCCCGCTCGTCGAACTCGATCCCCAGGCCCGGCCCTTCGGGCACGCGGGCGTAGCCGTTACGCACCTCAATCGGTTGGGTTGAAAGCTGGTCGGCGTAGATGTTGAGGCAGGTGACGGCCGGCCACTGGGCGTGGGTGCAGACCGCGCCCAGGTGCAGCGCCATCGCCGTCGTCCAGGCCGTCCCGACCATCTGGATGAAGAAGGGCAGGTTGGCCTCCTGGGCGATGTGGGCCAGGATCAGTTGGCGGTTGACGCTCTCATAGTTGACGAAGCCGTCATAGGCGTCTGAACGCAGGCCCATCATCAGGGGCAGGGTGTAGTGCAGGGCCAGGCCGATCTTGCTCATGGCGCGCACGCGGCGCATCCCTTCGATGTCAGTCTGCAAGATGGGCGATTCGACCAGGGCGATGTTGGGATATTTGTGCAGCCGGCGCAGCACCGGGATGGCGATGGAGGCGTTCACCAACGTCTCGTTGAAGTCCATGTCGAGCTTGAAATGCGCCGGCGTGGCTTCGGTGGTCAGGCGCACCTGCTCGTTGATGTCCCACCAGGGGCGCGCCTTCTGTTTGAAGGAGGTGTAGCCGGCGGCGACGGCGCGGCGCGCCTGGACGGCGTAGTCTTCGGGCGACATGTCCATGTCCCACCAGGAGAGGGGGCACCATTGACGCACCTGTTTGCCCAACAGGCGATGCACGGGCGCGCCGGCGGCTTTGCCGACCAGGTCGAAGCAGGCCATCTGCATGCCGGCGCCCAGGGTGTCATCCCACATCAGGTCGGCGGGGTTCTTGCCCTTAGCGAAGGCGATGGCTTCCGGCGAGACCTTGCGCCAGGTATAGTGCGGCATCGTTTCGCCATAGCCGACCAGGCCGGCGTCGGTGGTCACGCGCAGGATCTCGCTGATGTGCCAGGTGTGATAGCTGCGCTCCATGGTGCGATCCGAAATCTCGGTCATGGGCACGTCGAGCCAGATGACTTCAATGTCTTTGATGGTGAGCGTCACGTTCTCCTCCTCGCGCTAATGCGCTTCGATCTGCAAGGATAGGTCCGTCTCGACCTCTCGCAAACGCCGGTTATAGATTGCTACGATCTCCTGCAAGACGGCGAAGAGACTCTTCTCCTCGGCCGACGCCAATTCGATGATGTTCATGCCCACGAAGTCATCGTAGCATCGGGCCTTGTGCCCGTCCGAAGCCCTCGGACGCCCACAAGGGGCGATGCTACGAGACGCGTCGGCGCGCCCGTGTCCCAAAAGTGAAGCACGCGCTACCCACCAACCAGCCGGCGCGCTTCCATCACGTTTGGCACGCGCTCGACGCGCGCCAGCACTTGACTCAGTTGATCCATGCCCGTCACTTCGAGCGTCGCCGTGACGGTGGCGATGTTGCCCTTCTCGCCGGTGACGGCCAGCGCCGAGCTGAGGTCAATCCCCTCGTCGGCGACGACGGCGGCGATGTCGCGCAGCAGGCCGGCGCGGTTGAACGCCTTGACCCGGATCATCACCGAGTAGGTCTGGCGGTCGCCGGCGCCCCAGTCTACGGCGATGAGCCGGTCGGCGTCACGCACGCGGGAGACGTTGGGGCAGTCCTGCCGGTGGATGGTGATGCCGCGCCCGCGCGTGATGTAGCCCAGCACCGGGTCGCCGGGCAGCGGGTTGCAGCAGCGCGCCAGGGTGGTGGGCAGACCGCTGGTGCCCAACATGCTGATGCCGCTGATGGACATAGCCGGCGGGCGATGCTCGGCCAGCGTGGCGATGACCTGCTGCTCGGTGCGGTCGCGCTCGCGGGTCAGGACCTTCGTGGCGATGGTCTGGCTGTTGACGTCGCCGTAGCCGATGGCGGCCAGGAAATCGTCCACCGACTCGTAGCCGAACATTTTGGCGAGGTCCTCGTAGTTCTCATGCTCTACGTTGAGGCGCTTCATCTCGCGTTCCAGGATTTCGCGGCCCAGGGTGATGTTCTGGTCGCGATCCTGCCGGCGGAACCATTGGCGCACCTTCTCGCGCGCCCGGCCGGTCTTGATGTACTTCAGGTGCAGGTTGAGCCAATCGCGGCTGGGGCCGCCGCGCTTGGCCGTAATGATTTCGACCTGGTCGCCGTTGACGAGCTGGTAGTCGAGGCTGACCAGCTTGCCATTGACGCGCGCCCCGCGGCAGCGGTGGCCGATCTCTGTGTGAACGTGATAGGCGAAGTCTACCGGCGTGGAGCCGGCCGGCAAGTCAATGATGTGCCCTTGCGGCGTGAACGCGTAGACGCGATCCTGGAAGACGTCGGCTTTGACCGTATCCACGAACTGCCGGGCGTCGGTCACGTCTTGCCGCCACTCCATCAACTGGCGCAGCCAGGCGATCTTGTTCTCGAAATCGGCATCGCGTTTGGTCAGGCGCTCCTTGTAGCGCCAGTGCGCGGCGATGCCATACTCCGCCGTGTGGTGCATATCGTTGGTGCGGATTTGCACTTCCATGGGCTTGCCGTCGGGGCCGACCACCGCGGTGTGTAGCGAGCGGTACATGTTATCTTTGGGCGTGGCGATGAAGTCGTCAAACTCGCGTGGGATGGGCCGCCACAGGGAATGCACGATGCCCAACGCGGCGTAGCACTCCGAGACGGTGCTGACGATGAGGCGCACGGCGCGCACATCGTAAATCTGGTCGAAGCCGACGCTCTTGCGTTGCATCTTCTTGTGGATGCTGTAGATGTGCTTGGGACGCGCCGAGATATCGGCTTCGATGCCGTCTTCATGCAGGCGTTGGGTGAGCAGCTCTTTGGTTTCATCGAGCCACTTCATACGATCTTCGTGGCGTTCCGCGATCAGGCCGGCGATTTCCTTGTATTTCTCCGGCTCCAGGTGGCGAAAGGCCAGGTCTTCCAGCTCCCATTTGACCTGCCAGATGCCCAGGCGATTCGCCAGGGGCGCGTAGATCTCCAGCGTTTCGTGGGCGATGCGTTTGCGCTTCTCTTCGGGAAGCGCGCCCAGGGTACGCATGTTGTGTAGCCGGTCGGCCAGCTTGATCAGGACGACGCGCACGTCGTCTACCATGGCCAGGAAGATCTTCCGCAGGTTCTCGGCCTGCTCGTCATCAGGGCTGCGCCGGCGAATTTCGGTGAATTGGCCGATATGAT
>CAIQJD010000231.1 GCA_903872005.1 uncultured bacterium
AGTCGCGCGTATGCTCAACACGCAATTGAGCATCCCGGAGCATTGCGGCCTGGCGAATGCCATCGGCGCGGTCTCCGGCAGTGTGGTGCAGACGGTGCGCCTGCTGATCCAACCCACCGAAGAAGGCGAGCGCGTGCGTCTGCATGCGCCCGCCGGCGTCTTCGAATACCGCACGCTGGACGAGGGGTTGGAAGCGGCCCGCGCCCTCGGCCGCGAATTGGCGACGGAACGCGTGCGCCTGGCCGGCGCAGAAGAGTTCGAGCTGAACATCGAGCAGCACGACCAACGTGTTCAGGTTGCCGCCGGCTGGGGCGACGAGATCTATCTGGGCAGTGAGCTGATCATCACCGCGGCCGGCCGGCCGGCGCTGGTCAAGCGTAGCGCGCCGGCGCCGACGGAGATATAGCGTGTCTACCTCTCCCCATTCCCCTGGCCCCTTTCCCCTCTCCGTTTACGGAGAGGGGAAAGGGGTTGGGGTCAGGGGTGAGGTCTGCCGCTGACAACAGGAGGCATGGCCTATGGTGCGCAACGACATCGAGATGGTTCCGGTCTACATCGCCTACGGCCAATTGCAGGCCCAGGTTATCCGCGCCAAGTTGGAAGCTGCCGGCATCCCGGCGCTCCTGGAGTACGAGAGCGCCGGCCTCATTCTTGGCGTGATGGTAGATGGTCTGGGCCAGGTCAAGGTCATGGTGCGGGCCGAGGACGCCACCGATGCGCGCTCGCTCCTGGCCGGCCCGGATGACCCGCCCGACGAGCCGGCCGAGGGAGACGCCGACCGGCCGGCCGAGCCGATGTGATGGCGGCGCCGGGCCTGGTCTCCGTGCTGCTGGTTAACTGGAACAGTGGGACATTGTTGGCCGGCTGCCTGGGCCGGCTGGCCGCGCAAAGCTACGCGCCCCTCGAAATCATCATCGTTGACAACGCCTCCACCGATGGGTCCCTCGAACGCGTGGGGTGGGCCTCTGGCCCACCGTCTTCGGACGCCGCCGGTAGCATCGGGCCTTGTGCCCGTCCTGGCCCTGCGGACGCCCACAAGGGGCGATGCTACGACGCCCCGGTGGCCCCTGGCCCACCTCTGCGCATCATCCGCAACGCCGAGAACGCCGGCTTCAGCCGCGCCGCCAATCAGGGCATCGCCAGCGCCGCCGGCGAATTCGTCCTCTCTCTCAACGCCGATGTCTGGCTGCAACCCGATTTCATCGCCCATCTGGTCGCAACGCTCGGAGCCGCGCCGGCCGCCGGCATGGCCTGCGGCAAGCTCTTCGCCGGCGACAGCCCGGCCGCCGGCCACACCCTCGACTCCACCGGCCTCTTCCTCAGTCGCACGCGCCGGCCCTATGATCGCGGCCAGGGAGAAGAAGATCGCGGCCAATATGATGACCAGACCGAGGTCTTCGGGGCGTGCGGCGCGGCCTGGCTCTGCCGGCGCGCCATGCTGGACGATGTCGCCTGCGCCGGCGAAATCCTGGACGAGGACTTCTTCGTCTACTATGACGACGCCGACCTGAGCTGGCGCGCCCAGTTGCGCGGCTGGGGCTGCCGCTATCAGCCGGCCGCTCAGGGTTGGCACGCCCGCGGCGGCGGCGACACGTTGCGTAAAGCTTTCAGCGCCCCTAAACGTCCCTTCGCGCAGGCCCACGCGCTCAAGAACCGCTATCTCATGCTGCTCAAGGACGATGACTGGCCCAACCTCTGGCCGGCGCTGCCGGCGCTGCTGGTCGGTGACCTGGCGCGCCTGGGCTATGTGGCGCTGCGCCGGCCGGCGCTGCTGCGCGCCTACGCCGACGCCTGGCGTCTGCGCCAGCGCGCCCTCGCCAAGCGCCGCATCATTCAGGCCGGCCGGCGGGTCGGCGTCGCGGAGATGCGCCGATGGCTACGCTGACGCGCGTCGTCGAGGTGGTCTACGAGCCGGCGCACAGCGGCCAGGCCGAGCATGTCCTCAGCCTCGTCGAGCATCTGCCGCGTGATCAGTTTGAGCTACAGGTCATCTATCCGGCCGGCGATGCAGTTACGGCGCGCCGGCTGGCCGAGCTGGGCGTCGCCGGCATCGGATGGCCCATGCGCCGGCTGTGGAACCCCGGCGCGGCGCTGGCCCTCTACCGGCTCATCCGCCGGCAGGGCATCGCCGCTGTGCACGCGCACGGGCCATTCGCCGGCCTGTGGGCGCGACCGGCGGCGCGGCTGGCCGGCGCGGCCGTCATTTACACTCCCCAGACCATTCAGTTGCGCCAGAAGCGCCTGGAGCCATTCTATCAGGCCGCCGAGCGCCTTCTGGGTCGCATCACCGACCGGCTCATCTCGGTATGCGAAGCGGATCGCGGCCGGCTGATCGCGGCTGGCTGGGCGCGGCCAGAGCGCATCACCGTCGTCCCCAACGGCATTGATACGGCGACCTGGGCCGGCCGGCGCATGGGCCAGACCGAGGCGCGCCGCCGGCTGGGCTGGCCGGCAGGGGAGCCGGTCGTCCTACAGGTGGGCCGGCTCAACCCCCAGAAAGCGCCGAGCGACTTCGTGGCCGCTGCGGCCCTGGCGCTCCAGGAGCATCCCGCAGCGCATTTCTATCTGGCCGGCGATGGGCCGCTACGGGCTGACGTGCAGACACAGATTGACGCCGCCGGCGTCGCCCATCGCGTGACCATCCTCGGTCAACGGTCGGACGTCCCGCTCCTCCTGGCCGCCGCCGACGTGGTGGCGCTCAGCTCCTTGTGGGAAGGGCTGCCCATCGCCTTGCTGGAAGCCGGCGCTCTGGGCCGGCCGGCGGTCTGCACGGCCGTCAATGGCTCGCCCGAAGTGGTGGCCGACGGCGAGACCGGCCTGGTCGTCCCGCCGGGAGAGCCGGCCGCCCTGGCGGCAGCCCTGGGGCGCTTGTTGGATGCGCCGGCGCTGGCGGCGCAGATGGGCGAGCGGGCTGCGGCGCGCATCGCCGCGCACTTCGACGCGAGAGGAATGGGCCGCGCCGTGGCCGAGCTGTACAGCCCGGAGACTTCATCGGCTGGAGAGACCTCACAGGTCTCCAAGACC
>CAIQJD010000232.1 GCA_903872005.1 uncultured bacterium
CCGGCGTCCGCGCGGCCCAGCCGCGCCAACCAGGCCGGCCGGCCGGCCTGTAACAAGACGATGATCGAGCGATGCCAGATGGTCAGGCCGGCGCCGGCTTTGCCGCAATCGTGCAGCAGCGCCGCGGCCAGCAGGTCGGGATCATCCGCGCCGGCCGCAGCCAGCGCCCGCGCGACATCCAGGCCGTGGCGCTGATCCTGGCGCGGCAGGCCGCGAAACAACTGCAGGGCTGCCGGCGGCAGATGCGCGCCGACCCAGTCCCAGTCGGCCGGCGTCAGGCCGGCGCGCAGGGCGCGCCCGAATTGCCAGACGCGATATGCCGCGCCCATGTCACGCGCCCAACATCAACAGGCTCAAGAATCCTTGCACCGCCGGCCCCACCACGCGGTCAAAGACGTCGAACCCCAGCATGGGGCCAACCCAGAAGAGGGCCAGCAAGAGCAGCGCCCCGTAGCGCTCCAGGGGCATCAGGGCGCGCACGATCTCGTTGGGCATGACGCCCATCACCACCTTGAAGCCATCCAGCGGCGGGAGCGGGATCAGGTTGAAGAAGGCCAGGCTGACGTTCATGACGACGATGGCCGAGACGATGCCGGGGAGGCTGGGCAGCCAGGCGCTTTCCGTCCACATGCTCGCCGGGAAGGCGTTCAGGCGGAACGGGATGATGAAGAGCGCGGCCAGGATCAGGTTCGAGACCGGCCCGGCCAGCGATGTGAGCGCCATGCCGGCCTTGGGGCTGACTTTGTGGAAGGCGTTGGGGTTGACCGGCACCGGCCGGCCCCAGCCGAAGCCGGCCGTCAGGAGCAAGATCGTGCCGATGGGTTCCAGGTGCGCTACGGGGTTGAGCGTCAGCCGGCCGGCGCGCTGGGCCGTCGTGTCGCCCAGGCGCGTCGCCGACCAGGCGTGCGCGAATTCGTGAAAGGGGATGGCTACCAGCAGCGCGATGAGGTAGGTCAATATGGTAGAAAGTTGCAGACCTTGAAATAGCATAGGCTACCCTGAAGCCGGCCCGGCCGGCAGAGATTTACGCGAGCATTATAGCATATTTGCGTCAGGGGCAGAAATGGGCGCGGCCGGGCCATGTCAACGTTGCGTCTGAGCGCCGGCAAGCCTACGCAGTCCAGATGGGTGGAGCGCCGGAGCCATCCGGCCCCTACCTGGGGATGTCGCCGGGCTGGAAGGCGTGGGGGAGCAGCTCGGCGGCGGTCCATTCGCGCCGGCGGCCTTCCAGGTCGGCGACGATGACGCGCGCCCCCAGGGCGAACTCGGCCAAGACCTGCCGGCACGCCCCACAGGGCATCCCGCCATTCTCCGTGACCACGGCCAGCGCCACGAAGTCGCGCTCGCCGGCGGCCACCGCGGCGAAGATCGCGACGCGTTCGGCGCAGATCGTGAGGCCATAGGAGGCATTCTCCACGTTTGCGCCGCTGAAGACGCGCCCGGAACGGGTCAGGAGCGCCGCGCCGACGGCGTAGCGCGAATAGGGGACATACGCGCCGGCGCGCGCCGCGCGCGCTGCGGCGATCAACGATTCATCGTCCATAGGTCTATGCCTCGGTCTCTGGACGCGGCCCCGCGCCGGCCGGCGGCAGGCGGGTCACGCGCACCGCATCAATGCGCCGGCCGTCCACGGATTCGATGACCAGGCGCAATCCGTCATATTCGATGGCATCGCCGGCGGCCGGCACGCGCCCCAACCGCTTGAGGATGAAGCCGCCCAGGGTATCGCTATCCTCATCGGGCAATTCCACCTCCAACACGTGGGCCACATCATCCAGGTTCATGCGCGCCTTCATCACATACTCGTCATCGCCAACGGCTTCATAGACCGGCTGCTCACTGTCGTATTCGTCCTGAATCTCACCGACGATCTCTTCCAGCAGGTCTTCAATGGTGATCAGGCCGGCTGTGCCGCCGTATTCGTCCACCACAACCGCCATGTGGGCTTTGCGGCTCTGCATTTCCGGCAGGAGCATAGCGGCCTTCTTGGTTTCGGGGACGAAGTAGGGTTCGCGCAATAAGTCCGACAGCGGGGCGTCGGCGCGGCTTTCCAACAGCAGCGGCAAGACATCTTTGATGTGCAGCAGGCCGATGACGTTGTCTATGGAATCGCGGTAGACCGGCACGCGCGAGTGGCCGGCGGTCAGGATGGATTGTAGCGCTTCCAGCAGTGGGGTATTGACCTCGACGGCCAGGATGTCTATGCGCGGCGTCATCACTTCGCGCACCAGGGTGTCGCCCAGCTTGAAGATGCTGTAGATCATCTCTTTCTCATCTTCGGCGATGACGCCGCCCTCTTCGCCGGCGTCCACCATCGTCTTGATCTCTTCTTCGGTGATGAAGGGGAGGCCGGCCTCGCCCCGCGCGCCGGGATGGCCGGCCAGCAGGTGCGCCGCCCCCACCACCAGCCGCGCCAGGGGCCAGGTCACGAGGCCCAGGACGGACATCCCGCGCGCGCTGCCCAGGGCGATGCGCTCGGCATGGCGCAGGGCGAGCAGCGAGGGGAGGAGCTGGCCGAAGATGAGCATGAGCAGGCCGAGGATGA
>CAIQJD010000233.1 GCA_903872005.1 uncultured bacterium
CTCGTCCGACTCCATCTGCTCGACCACCTGCTCCAACTCGGCCAGGGCGGCCTCAAAGGGCATCTCTTCCAGCATCGCCGGTTGCTCGCTCACGGGTTCCCTTCCTCTGCTTTCTCCGATTCTCTGGCGTCTTCGACGCGCGCCCCGAAGACGCCATCGCTGACGCGGATATCCAACCATTCGCCGGCCGCCACGGCCCCGCGCCGCGTGACGATTTGGCCGTTGGCCCGCCGGCTCACCAGGGCGTAGCCGCGCTCCAATACCGCCTGGGGGTCCAGGCCGCGCAGCCGGCCGCCCAGGCCGGCCAGGCGGGCGCGGCGAAAAGCCAATTGCCCGCGCGCGGCGCGACCGGCGCGGGCCAGCAGATCATCCAGGTGCTGGCGCTCGCGGGCCAGGCGCATCGCCGGCGCGGCGCGGGTCAGCCGGCTCTCCTGCCGTCCCAGATCGCCGCGCGCCCCGCTCAGGCGCGCCTGCGCCCGCCCCAACAGATCGCCGGCCAGGCCGGCCAGGCGGGCGCGCATCTCGATCTGGTCGGGGACGGCGGCCGCGGCTGCGCCGGTGGGGGTGGGGGCGCGCTGGTCGGCGACGAAGTCGGCGATGGTGAAATCAATCTCGTGCCCCACGCCGCTGATGACCGGCACGGCCGAGCCGGCGATGGCGCGCGCCACCCGCTCGTCATTGAAGGCCCACAGCTCTTCCAGGGAGCCGCCGCCGCGCGCGACGATGAGGACATCCACGTTAAGCTCGGCCTGCCGGCGGTTGAGCGTGGCGATGGCCCGCGCGATCTGGGCCGGCGCTTCTTCGCCCTGCACCAGGGTGGGGGCCAGGACGACGCGGGCCAGCGGCCAGCGGGCGCGCAGGACGCGCAGGATGTCCTGGTAGGCGGCAGCCGCGGGCGAGGTGACGACGCCGATGGCGCGCGGGAAGGCCGGCAGGGAGCGTTTGCGGCCGGCATCGAACAGTCCTTCGGCGGCCAGGCGCGCCTTGAGCGCCTCGAATTCCTGGTGCAGCCGGCCGGCGCCCAGGGGACGCAGGTCATTGACGTAGAACTGGTAGACGCCGCCGACGGTGTAGACCGAGATGTAGCCGGCGGCCAGCACCAGGTCCCCATGCGCCGGCCGATAGCCCAGCCGGTCCGCCGCCGTGCGCCACATCACGCACTTGATGGCGCTTTCGGCGTCCTTGAGGGTGAAGTAGAGATGGCCGGAGGCGGCCCGCGTGAAGTTGGAGACTTCGCCTTCCAGCCACAGGCTGCGGAGCTGCTCGTCGTTGTCGAGCAGGTCTTTGATGTAGGCGTTGATTTGGGTGACGGTCAGGGGGAGGTCCCGGCTCCCCTCGGCCGGCCAGAATTCTTGCATGCGTCTCTCCCGGTCGGTATCATGGACTATTCTACCACCGTTTGGGCGTCACGCAACTAGCGCACAAAAGCCGCCGGCCGCTGCTCCAGCGCGTCGGCGATGCGCTGGCGATGATGCGCCATCACGTCCATTTCGGCGATCTCGGCCGGCGTGAAGTAGCCGGCCGCGGTCGTCTCGTCGCTGAGGCCCAGGGTCCCGCCGATGACTTCCGCCTCGAAGCTGAGCGCGATCAGGTGATAGCGGTTGCCGTCGGCGTAGGTCAGGAGCATATCCGGATCGCTGTAGACGCCGATCAGGCGCGTGACGCGGGCGATGAGGCCGGTCTCTTCGAGGATCTCGCGCTGGCAGGCTTCGGCGGCGCTCTCGCCGGCCTCCAGGCCGCCGCCGGGCAGGCACCACTGGCCGTTATCGGCGCGCTGGGTGAGGAGGATGCGCTGCCGGCCGGCGTGGAAGATCACCGCGGCGCAGCCGAGCTTGAGGCTGCCCTGCCGGCCGATGCGGTCGCCGAAGAGAAGTTTCGCCATAAGTTTACCCTCCGCGGCCTGGTGCGCGTTATATTGCTCGTAGCATCGGCCCTTGTGGCCGTCCGAATCCCCAGACGCCCACAGGGGGCGATGCTACGGTTTGCTTGAAGTAATCCAGTCGTAGCGTTCGGCGATGTAAGCCTTCCAATCTGACAGAGCCGGGTGTGCGCCGGCGCCGAAGGGGCCAAACAGGTCTTCGGTATAGATGCTGCGGAAGCGGTCGGCCGGCGCGACGAGCCGGCTCCAGACGCCGGTCGCGGAGTCGGCGATGCCCTGCAACGCCGGCGCGGTGATGCGCCGAAAGTCCTCGTTGCGCCGGGGCGCAATGTGAAGCAAGCTGACGACATCGGCGTCCAGTTCACCCGCCTGTTCCATCTCGTGCGCCAGGAATTGCTGGCGCATGAACTGTGGGAAGAGTGGGCGCAGCAGAGCGGCCAGCGCGGCCGGCTTGTCGGCGAAGGGGAAGAGGAAGTTGGCGCAGCAGACCTGCGAGTCGCAGAGATGGTTGCTGGGATTGCCGGCCTGGCCGTCGTGCCATTTGATGGCGTTACGACGGAAGTAGGCGCGGATCGTATCGCGTATAGAGGGTTCGAGGTTCTCATGCGCATAGTTCACCGGCAAGCAGAAGGGGTAGGCGTGCCCCTTATAGCATCCATTGGCCCGAGCCGGCGCAGAGAAGGTGTGCGATGTCGCTTTGAACGGGATCAGGCGTTCCTTTTCAGATGCCAAGAATGCGGGCATAGCATTCTCCTCGCCACGCCGATTCGGCAGGTGAGACGTCCACAGGGGGTTAAACGGCCGGCGAAGGCAAGCCTTCGCAATCCACAGAGTGAGGCTCAGCGACCCACCAGGAACCGCGCCAGGGTGCGGGCGTAGTAGGGCAGCCGGCGCCAGGTGTCTTGGCGCCAGATGCGCTTCCAGATGCGCCGGGGCCGCATGTAGAAGCGCCGGTACGCCTCGTGCCACTTGCGTTCCACCAGCTCCGTCGTCAGCGCGCCGATCTCATAGTGGGCTTTGTCGGCGTGGATGCCCAGCTCGCTCCAGCCATCAAAGCGCAGCCGGCCGTCGCGCTTGACGATGTCATATAGCTCGGTGCCGGGATAGGGGACGGCCAGCATGAAATTGCCCAGGTCGGGGTCCAGCTCCAGGGCCAGCCGGGTTGTCTCTTCCATCGTCGCTTCGGTCTCGCTGGGCAGCCCATAGATGAAGAAGCCCATGGTTTGCAGGCCGGCCGTTTTGGCCCAGGCGAAGGCGCGCCGGATGTCTTCCACGCGCTGCTTCTTCTTGATGTAGTCCAGGACGCGCTGATTGCCGCTTTCGACGCCGAAGCCGACGCGCTTGCAGCCGGCTTGTTTCATCAAGGTGAACAGCTCTTGGTCGGCCGGGTGGGCGCGCATGCCGTGAATCGTGACCCACGGGACGTTGGTCAGCCCCTCTTGAATGAGCAGCCGGCAAATCTCCTTGGCGCGGCCCAGGTCGAGGTTCCAGACATCGTCGGTGACGCCGATCTCCGTGGCGCGCAGGTCGCGGACGAGATAGGCCCATTCGCGGACGACTTCGGCCGGCTGGCGCGGCCGCCAGGTGTGGCCGGTGATCGGTTTGGAGCAGTAGATGCACTGGTAGGGGCAGCCGCGCGAGGTGATGATGGTATAGGCGCGGGCGTGCGGGTCCAGGCCGTCGGTCACCGGGTTCAGGTTGGTGTAGCGTTCCATCCTGAAGAGGTCGTAGGCCGGCCAGGGGAGGCTGTCCAAATCCTGGCGCAACGGCCGCTGCGGGTTGTGGATGAGGGCGCCGGCTTCGTCGCGATAGGTCAGGCCGGCGATGGCGCGCCAGGCCGGCCCGCCGAAGCGGCGCGCCCCCTCCACCAGCTCGCCCGGGTCGGCTTGCAACGCGGCGATGATCTCCAGGAGGGCGTCTTCGCCCTCGCCGCGCACGACCAGGTCTACGGCCGGCTCGGCGCTGCACTCCTCCGGTTGGAGGGTGGGATGGGGGCCGCCCAGGACCGTGACCGCGCCAGCCTGACGGGCCAGGCGCGCCGCGGCCAGAGACTCGCGCAGCAGCGGCGTGGGGCTGGAAATGCCGACCAGGGCGTAGCCCGCGCCGGCCAGGCGCTTTTCCAGGGGCGCGTCTTCGGCCTCGCCGTCATACAGGGCCACATCCTGGCCGGCGGCGCGCAGGCTGCCGGCCAGATAGGCCAGGCCCATGTGGATGTGCGTGCGCGAATTCCAGACCGGCGAGGCCGGGTTCACCAACAGAACTTTCATGGCGCAATCTCTCAGGCGCGTCTCAGCGCGTGCTCAGGTTCGTGTACAGCTCGGCGGCCAGGTTGGCAACGGCCTGTTTGTCGGCGTCCGTGGCGTCGCGCAGGCCGGCGCCGCCGAAGTAGAGTGAAGTGGTCAGGGCGTCGGCTTTGGCCGCGTCGGTATGCTCGACCTCGAAGGACTTGAACGTATCGGCCCAGGAGAAGATCTGCGTGAGCTGGTCGGGCGTCAGCCGGCTCGCGCCCAGGTCTTTGACCTGCGCGCCCTTGCACGATGAGCCGTAAACGTCGCCGGTCAGATAGACGGCCAGGTCGTCGCAGAGGCCGGCGAAGCCGCCCTCGCGATGCCAGGCGATGATGAGACCATAGGCCGCGCCGCTGCGCCCGCCCATCGCCTCGTAATAGACCAACTGCGCCCATTCGGCGATCATGCGCTGCTCCGGCGGCGTGGCTTGCTTCTTGCCGCGCCCCTTGAAGACGATGTCGCCGGCCGGGGTTTTGGCCTCAAAGGCGGCATAAGTCCC
>CAIQJD010000234.1 GCA_903872005.1 uncultured bacterium
ATTCCGGCAGGGCGATAGCCTCTCGCGGCGGATAGGCGTCCAGGTACTCGGAAGCGGTCATCAATTGCACCGCCGGCGCGCCGGCCAGCCCCCGCACCACCTCACGCAGCCAGGAAACCCCTTCAAACCACCAATGGCCGAAGAGTTCCGTGTCGTAGTTTGAGGCGATGAGGCCAAAATCGCCGGCATTCTCGCCGGCGTACTGAGTCAGCAGCTCTTCCACCAGGCCAACGTAGTGCCGGGCGTGGCGCTGCATGGACGCTTCGGCCTCGGCCGGCGCATACCAGTCCTTTTGCCCCAAGTCCAGGCGCGGGCCGGTGACGCGCCAATACTGCATCCCCGATACGCCATCTTTCTTGTGAAACTCGCGATAAGTTGCGTCGCCGGGATAGCCCCAATCAGCCGACCAGACCTGCATGCCGGTGCGATTGTTGCGCCCGATGACGGCCACCTCATCCTGGGCGACGTAATACGGGCGATAGGTCGTCTTTTTGGTCGGCTGGACGGCGGCGCCGGCCGGGGTCACGTAGCGCCGCTTCACCGCGCCATAGGGCCCGATGACGGCATCCTGCGCCTTGCCCACCGGCGCGCCCCCCTCGACGGCATGGGTCTCGCTGAAGAAGAGGCGCAGCCTTTCCGCAGCCAGAAACTCCTCGATGCCCGGCTTACGATAGTCGCCGGCCGGGCCGCCGGCGAGATAGGCCGGCCGATAGGCGCATTCGGGGAGCCAGATGGCGCGCGGCCGGCGGCCAAAGTGGCGCTCATAGCTCCGCACGGCCGTGCGGAGCTGGCCGACGATGGACGCATCACGCGCCAGGAGCGGCAGATAGCCATGAGTGGCGGCGCAGGTGATGATCTCAATGCAGCCGGCGTCTTGCAGCCGGCGGAAGGCTCCCACGATGTCGCCGTCGAAACGTTCGAGCAGGCTGCGCTGGATGCCGCGATACCAGTTGACGTAAAAGCCGGCCAGGGCATGCTGCTGGCTCTCGCTCTCAGGGTCGAAGCGGGTCAGGTCGCCCTCCGCGGCTGTCAGCTTCTCGTCCAAGTAGGCGCGCAGATGCTCCAGCACCGTCGGGTCGGCCAATTGCTCCACCAGGATCGGCGTCAAGCCAATGGTGATATGCGCCGCGATGCCGGCCTCTTTCAAGTCGTACAGCGCGTTCAGGAGCGGGATATAGGTCTCGGTCGCGCCCTCATGGATCCACTCTTCTCCGTGCGGCCAGCGCCCGGCGCGCCGGCAATACGGGAAATGCGAGTGCAAGACAAATGTGAACGCGCCAAGTTTGCTTGTCGCCATACTGTTCCTCGTTTTCCTCGCGTCCAAGCGGCGGCGTTGTTGCATCCCATCCGCTCCGGCAGCCTATGATGCTATGAATTCTGGGGTTTGTCAACTTTACTCGCGCGATGCGCCGGCCAGACTGGCAGCCCGCGCCCAATGCCGGTTGTACAGGAGCACCACGGCCCAGAGGCTCAGGGATACGACCAGCACCAGGAGCGGCGTGCCGGCGTTGAAGTCGGTCGGCGAAGCTACAAAGACCAGCGCGAAGCGGCTGATGAAATTCGCCAGGCCGCTGGCCCACAGGCTGCTGGTGATGCGAAAGGCCAGGTTCAGGAAGAGCGCCACGGCAAACAGGATCAGCAGATCGCCGCCGCTCAGGACTACCAGTCCAATGGGCGTTTGCACGGAATCGGCCGCGGAGCCAGGCAGCAGGAACGCGATGGGCCACACGGCGTAGGCCAACGCGGCGATGAGCACGGCCGGCAGGACGCCCAGCGAAGGCTCCAGGCAGTCCTGGCACCAGCCGCGGAAGAAGACCTCTTCGCCGGCCACGACCAGGGCCAGGGGGATGGCAAAGGCTAACAGACCCCAGTCCAACTGCGGGATGCTCAACTGCCCGCCGGCCAGCATCGAGCGAAAGATCGCGATGCCGCCCATCAACAAGCCGAGGACCAACCCCAGACCCATAGCCTGGGGCCAATTTCGCTCGGTGACGCCGACGGTCTCCAGAGAGCGCCGGCGTACCCGTTGCACGTAGTAGGAGACGATCAACAGATAGCCGGTCGCCGCTGCCCAAACGACCAGGTTGGGTTGCAGGACAGGAGCCAGACGCAACAGCAAGAAGACGGCCACCAGGCTGCCGCCGAAAACGAGGCACAGCCACGCCATTGGTCGCTGTGGGTTCCAGGCAATCCATGCCGCACGTTCATTTCCCATCGTTGCGAGCCTCACGCGCCCTATCACATGCGAGCCGCTGCCCTGCGGAAAGTCGCCAAAATCACCCTGAGTATAGCATGTCGGTTTGGCGTTGTCAATGTGAATTTTCGCCACGGCATATAGCGCCTTGGGCGCGTTCAGCGCGACTGCACCAAAGCCAAAACGCTGCCACGGTTGCATAGGATGCGGAGTACATGGGCCACAGGAGAGTTCGAGGATCAGCGCCGGCCGGGAAGACGGGCACGGCCCACCAGCTCGGCCGGCGCGTAGCGAGGGCGCGATGCCCAATGCCGCACCCTCGCTCCAATCAGACGATGCCGAGGTAGCGCTCGTGCTCCCAAGGCGTTACCTGAAGCCGGAACTCGTCCCATTCGGCCTTCTTGGCGCGCAAGAACCAGCGGTAGACGTGATCGCCCAGGGCTTCCTGGATGAGCTTGTCGGCGCTCAAGGCGCCCAACGCCTCTTCCAGGCTGCCGGGCAGCGTCGCGATGTTCTCCTCTTCCAGCTTACGCGCGTCGAACTCGAAGACGTTCTCTTCCTGCGGCTCTGGCGCTTCCAGCTTGCGCTGAATGCCGTCCAAACCGCACGCCAGCATCACGGCGAACGCCAGATACGGGTTGCAGCTCGGATCCGGGCAGCGCAGCTCGGCGCGCGTCGACTGCTCCCGGCCTTTGGAGACCATGGGGATGCGGATGAGCGCGGAGCGGTTGGTCTGGCCCCAACAGATGTAGACCGGCGCTTCATAGCCCGGCACCAGTCGCTTGTAGGAGTTGACCGTCGGGGCCACCACCGCGGCCAGGCCGCGCGCGTGGGCCAACTGGCCGGCGATATAGTGCTGGGCCAGCGCCGAAAGCCGATAGCGGCCGGCCGGATCGTAGAAGACGTTCTTCTTGGAAGCGTCCACGAAGCTCTGATGGGTGTGCATGCCCGAACCGTTGATGCCCTGGATCGGCTTGGGCATGAAGGTGGCATAGACGCCCATCTTGTGCGCCACTGACTTGATGGTGTACTTGAGGGTGATGGCGTTGTCAGCGCAGGTCAGCGCATCGTCGTAGCGGATGTTGATCTCGTGCTGGCCGGGAGAGCACTCGTGATGTCCCATCTCGACCTGCAAGCCCATCTCTTCCAGGGCGAACATCATCTCGCGGCGCACTTCGGCGGCCAGGTCGCCCTGCGAGGAATCGAAATAGCCGCCCAGGTCGAAGGGGATCGGCTTGGCGGCCGGCCCGTCTTCCTTGCGGAAGAGGAAGAACTCCACTTCCGGGCCTGTATTGAAGACATAGCCTATCTCAGCGGCGCGCGCCAGGGTGCGCTTCAAGATGTAGCGCGGGTCACCCTCGAAGGGATCGCCGGAGGTGCGGTACACGTCGCAGATCAGGCGCGCCACTTTGCCGGATTCCTTCGTCCAGGGCAACACGCAGTAGGTGCTGGGGTCGGGGTGCAGCACCATGTCGCTTTCCGAGATGCGGGTGAAGCCCTCAATGGAGGAGCCATCGAACCAGACGCCGACGCGTAATGATTCTTCTAACTGGGCCGTGGGGATATTCAGGCTTTTCAGGTTGCCTGTCACATCGGTGAACTGTAACGTCACCAGCCGCACCTGGTCGCGTTTGACCAGTTCGATCACTTCTTCGGCGGTCAGGGTCTTTCTCATCTTCTCATCTCCTTCGGTAAAGATAGCTGGATGACGGGCCACGCGATGCGCGGCGCCGGCTCTCTAACAATAGGGACACGGCAGCCTCTTGGTGGGGACTGCCGTGTCCAGGGTAAGCGCCTTCGCTCAGATTATGCTATTATCCACGATTGACGCGCCGGCGTCAAGATTCCGTGCTCGCCTGATGCGCCAGGATGATGGCTTCGGCGACTTCCTTCATCGGCTTGCGCGTGTTCATGCTCATCTTCTGGATCTTGCGGAAGGCTTCTGCTTCGTTCAGGCCCTGCACGTCCATCAAGATGCCCTTGGCCCGATCCACCAGCTTGCGCGTTTCCAGGGCCAGGCGCAGGTCGCCAACTTCTTTCTCCAGGGCGCGGAACTCCGCGAAGCGCGCCAGGGCCACTTCAATGGCCGCAGCCAGATCAGACTCGCGGAAGGGCTTGACGATGTAGCCGGTGACGCCGGCCGCTTTGGCGCGTTCCACCAGCTCACGCTGGCTATAGGCGGTCAGCAAGAGCACGGGCGCGATCTTCTCTTCCGTCAAGATCTTGGCCGCGTCAATGCCGTCGAACTCGTCGCCCTCAAAGCGCACATCCATGATGACCAGATCGGGCTTCAGCTCGCGCGCCAGGTTGACCGCGCTGCGCCCATCGCCCACTTCGCCAACCACGAGATAGCCCAGGTTGCTGAGCATCTCGCGCAGGTCCATACGGATAATGGATTCATCGTCCGCTATAATGACGCGTGTCCGTTCCACAGCTACTCCCCTCCCGACAAGTGCTTCGGAAAAGTGACCACGGCGACGACGCCGCGTTCCTGGTTTTCCAGTTGAAAGACGCCCTTGAGATCATTCTGCACGAGCGTACGCACGATCTGGAGGCCCAGGCTGCCCACGCGCTCGATGTTGAAGTCGGCCGGCAGAGATGCGCCGTCGTCTTTGACCAGGATCGTCACTTGCATCTCACTGTCACACAGCTCCACCGTCACCGCGCCGCCGGCCGTCCCTTCGAACCCGTGCTCAATGGAGTTCAGCAACAACTCGTTCATAATCAGCGCGCAAGAGGTCGCCTGTTGCGCCGACAGCATGACATCCGGCCCGACCAAATCAATGCGGATGCGCTTTTCGGGATCCAGCATCCCCTGGCGCGTCTGGCGCACGATCTTGTTCGCCACCTCGCGCAGGCTGATCATCCCCTCTTCCTGATGCGCCAGAAATTCATGCACCACGGCGACGCTCAAGATGCGATTGATGCCTTCGTGGAGCGCCTGCTGCACTTCTTCCGAGGGGCTGCGGCGAGCCTGCATCCGCAACAGGGCAGCGATGGTTTGCAGGTTGTTCTTCACGCGATGATGCACTTCGCGGATCATCGCCGTCTTGACCTTGAGTTCCTGCTCTTTCAGGCGACTCTCGGTCGTATCGCGGATCAGGATCAGAGCCGCGCGCACGTTGCGCTCCAGACGCAGGCCGATGAATCGTTCCAGATCGGCCAACGGCGCCCAACCCCGCGTCAGCGAGCGGATCGGCACGCCGCGTTTGATCCAATCGCGCCCCCCCTCGTGGGTTTCATGTTCCACGCAGCCGGCGCCGGCAAATACGGGCGCTACCATCTCGGCATCGCTGGCGCCGATCTCATCTACCCGTTTGCCCACCAACCCTTCTACCAGGCCCATGCGCCGGTACAGGTTGGTCGCGATGCTGCTGGCATAGCGGATGCAGTTCCAGGTATCCACGACCAGGATGCCGTCATGCTCGCCAAAGGGCGTCAGAACGTGCGCGCCGGCCAACTCGCCGCGCGCCGCCATCCCCTGCATACAGGAGGCCGCCCATTGGAAGACCGGGCTGCGCCGGCGATGGCG
>CAIQJD010000235.1 GCA_903872005.1 uncultured bacterium
CCAGAGGGCAGCCACAAGGGCTGCCCCTACGGTGTCCGAATGGAGCGCCGGCCGCCACGCGTGCGAATGGCCCGCCGGCCGCCCGATGTGTCTGGCTGTAGGGGCGGCCTTCATGGCCGCCCAGCCGGCCGCCCCAGAGGGCAGCCACAAGGGCTGCCCCTACGGTGTCCGAATGGAGCGCCGGCCGCCACGCGTGCGAATGGCCCGCCGGCCAAGAGGGATATACACCAGTGACCCATCCACTCTACGTCGCGCTGGTGTGGCACATGCACCAGCCCTACTACCGCAACCTGACCAGCGGCGCCCTGTCGCTCCCCTGGGTGCGCCTGCATGCCGTCAAAGACTACCTGCACATGCTGGAAGTCTTGCGCGACTACCCGGATACCCACGTCACTTTCAACCTGACGCCCTGCCTGGTCGAGCAACTGGACGCCTACGCCCGCGGCGAGGCCAGCGATCTCTGCCTGCAAATCAGCCGGCAGACCGCCTGGTCGCGCGCCGACCGCGAGCTGATGCTGGCCTTCTTCTTCAACATCAACTGGAACAAGATCATCCAGAAGTATCCGCCCTACGCGCGCCTGCTGCAATTGCGCCAGGCGGCCGGCGGCCGGCCGGACTACTTCTCCGACGGCTACTTCCGCGACCTGATCGCCTGGTTCAACCTGGCCTGGATAGACCCCAACTGGCTGGAGCGCGACCCGCAACTGGCGGCGTTGGTCGCGCGCGGCCAGGACTTCAGCGCCGCGGAAATCGCCCTGATCCTGGACAAGCAGACCGAGATGATCCGCCAGACCCTGCCGGCCTATCGGCAGATGTCCGACGCCGGCCAAATCGAGATCAGCGTCTCGCCCTACTATCACCCGATCATCCCGCTGCTGATGGATACCTCCCTGGCGCGGCGCGCCAGCCCCGGCCTGCCACTGCCGGCGCCGGCCTTTGCCCATCCCGAAGACGCCAACGAGCAAATTCGCCGCGCCGTGGAGCTGCACCAACGCACCTTCGGGCGCCGGCCGGCCGGCCTATGGCCCTCGGAAGGCTCCGTCTGCCCGGAGATGCTGCCAACCCTGACGGCCAATGGCCTGCGCTGGCTGGCTTCGGACGAGAATATCCTGGCGCGCTCTTTGGGCGTGGCCCTGGAGCGCGATGAGCTTGGCTACCTGCGCGATCCGGCCGTCCTGTACCAACCCTATCGGGCCGCCGAGACCCCCGGCGCGCCGGCGATCCTCTTCCGTGACCACAATCTCTCCGACCGCATCGGCTTCATCTATCAGCACATGGGGGGCCAGGAGGCCGCCGACGATCTGCTGCTGCGCCTGTACCTCATCCGCGATCACCTGCCGGCCGGCGATACGCCCTATCTCGTCCCCATCATCCTGGATGGCGAGAACTGCTGGGAAGAGTATGAGCACAACGGCGATACGTTCTTGCGCCGGCTGTACGGCCGGCTGGGGCAAGAACGCCAATACCTGCGCGCCGTGACCGTCTCCGAATATCTGGATCAATTCACGCCGCGCGTCGCGTTGCGGCAAGCGGCGACCGGCTCCTGGATCGCCGGCAACCTGGAGACCTGGATCGGCGAGCCGGCGCAAAACGCCGCCTGGGAATATCTGGAGCGGACGCGCGACCAGCTCATCGCCTGGCAGGTGGAAAGCAGTCTGCCCGACTTCGAGACTTTGAGCAAAGCCTGGGAGGCGCTGTACATTGCCGAAGGGAGCGACTGGTTCTGGTGGTACTATAGCCGCAACAATCCCACGTCGGAAAACCTCTTCGACCGCGAGTTCCGCAGCCACCTGGAACAGGTCTATGCGGTGCTGGGCCTGCCAACGCCGGCCTGGCTGAAGGTCCCCATCGAAGTGCGTGGCGCGGCCGCGCCGCGCCGGCGCATGCCCCAGGGGCCGCTGCGCCCATGCCTGACCGGCGCGGAGAGCGCGCCGGCCGAATGGGCCGCCGCCGGCTATGTGGAGCCGACGCCGGCCGGCGGGGCCATGCAGCGCGCCGAGACGGAGCTGCGCCGGTTCTACTTCGGGGTCAACGAGCAGGCGCTGGTCGTGCGCCTGGAGAGCAACCAGGACTTGGGCGACCGCACGGTGAGCTTCTACATCTCGCTGTTAGATGCGGCCCAATCGAATCGCCAGCCGCGCGGCTACGATGCGAACGCGGCGCTGGAGCTGCCGGCCATCGGCCTCGATTGGGAAGCGCGTATCTCTGGCGCGTCCGCTGAGTTATATCATTCAAAGGGGCAGGAGATTTGGGCGCCGGCCGGCGCGCTGGCCGAGGTGGGGCGCGGCCGCCACGCGCGCGAGGCGGCCATTCCCCTGGGCCAATTGGGATTGGCGACCGGCCGGCCGGTCGGGCTGGTGGCCGTATTGTATGAAGGCCAGCGCGCCGTAGAGGCGTTGCCTTCATCGGGGTATGTGAGCTTCCTGGTGTAGTTTCGCCCCGCGGGGAGGGGAGCTATGGGTCAACAAGATAAAAAGATCCTGATCGTGGACGATGAAGCGGGAGTGCGGGACATCCTGCGGATCAATCTCGAAGGGGAGGGCTATTTGGTCTGCGAGGCCGGCGATGGCGTCGAGGCATTGGAGCGGACGCAACAGGACGCTCCCGACCTCCTCATCCTCGACTTGATGATGCCGCGCCTGAGCGGCTGGGAGGTGCTGCGCCGGCTGGAAGCAGACCCCTGCTACGCCGGCCTGCCGATCATCATTCTCAGCGCCCTGGCCGGCGAAGAAGATGTCATGCGCGGCCTGGAACAGGGCGCGCTAGAATACCTTTCCAAACCCTTCGACCCGCTGGACGTCTCGGAAAAGGTGCGCCTCTTGTTGCAAGACCTGGACGGACGCAGCCGGCAAGCCTATCGCCAACGCGCCATCGAGTGCCGCCGGCGCAACATGCAATCGCTGGACCGCTTCTTCGGCGCGGTGTGCCAGGGAGGGAATTGAGCATGGAGGAACCGCAGGCGCGCCGGCCGCGCATCCTGGTCATTGAAGACGAGAGCGGCCTGGTGGACATTTTGACGGTCAACCTGGAAGCATCCGGGTACGAGGTCCTCGCGGCCGTGGATGGATTGGCCGGCCTGCAAGCCTTCGAGCGCGACGCGCCGGACCTGGTGGTCCTGGACATCAACCTGCCGCACATCTCTGGCTTTCGCCTCTTGGAGCTTTTCCGCGCCAGCTCCCGGCCGGCCACGCCGGTCATGGCCCTGACCGCGCTCGATTTCGCCGAAGCCGAAGAGCTGGCCCAACGCGGGCTGAATGCCTTCATCAAAAAGCCTTTTGCGCCCGAAGAAGTGGTGGCGCTCGTCAGCCGGCTGCTGGCCTCGGCCGGCGGAAAGTCCCCGTATGGCGCCGGCCAGTGAGACCGCACAGCCGAACGGCCGGCAGGTCTGGCTGCCGCCAGAGCCGGCGCTGCCCGATTGGATGCAGGCGGAGCCGAGCCAACTCCTGCACGATGTGACGCGCGGCCTGACGGAGGAAGCGACCTTCGCCCTGGCAGCCCTGACCACGTTCGACGGCGCGGCCGGCGTCTGGCGCCTGGAAGCCCTTTCGGCGGCGGCCGGCTTGCCGGTATTGGCGGCGCGCCTCGCGGCGGCCGACTTGTTGGGCGTGCCCCATCTCCTGGAGGATGCGCCGCTGGCGCGGGCCGCGCCGCCAGGGAGCGCCCCCGGCCCCGATCTCATCATCGCGCAACAATTGACCGACGTGCTGGACCCCCTGGTGTGCGCCGGCGCGCCCGGCGATGAGCCGGCCGTCCGCGTCTGGACCAACGTCCCCTTATGGATCGGGTCGCATCTCCTGGGCGCGCTGACCGCCGGCGCACAGGAAGAGAACTTGAGCGAAGCGCAGCGCGAGTTGCTGCAAGCCTTCGCCGGCCAGGCCGTGCTGGCCCTGGCAAACAGCGCCCTCTGGGAGCGCGCCTCGGCCACGTTGCGACGCTCGCGCGAAGCGGAACGGCGCTATCATCGCCTGCTGGAATCGTCGGCCGACGCGATCTTCCTGATTGATCCCGGCGGCCGCTTCGTCTTCCTCAACCGGCAGGCCGAGGCGCTATCAGGCTACGCCCGCTCCGAGCTATTGGGCTGCTCCTATTTGCGCCTGACGCTGCCCGAAGACCGGCCGGCCCTCGTCGCCATTGCCGACCGGCTGCTGGCCGGCGATGTCTTGCCCCAAACGCTAGAGCTGACCCTACTGACGAAGTCCGGGCGCGGCGCGCCGGCCGAAATTTCGCTTTCCCCGCTGCGGAGCGAAGGCCGGCTGGACGCCGTGCAACTGGTGGCGCGCGACATCCGCCAGCGCCTCATGCACGAGCGAGAGCGCGAGCAACTGCTGGAGCAGAGCGAGGCGATGGCGCGCCGGCTGCGGGTCAGCTTCGCCCAAATCGGCGCGGCGCTGGCGCAGAGCGGCGACCTGCAGGCGGCGCTGCGCGTCATCGTCCAGTTCGCCGGCGAGCTACTCGAAGCCGATCATACCTCGCTGTGGCTGTTGGCCCCGAACGAGCAGTGGCTCACGGTGGCCGCCATCGCGGTCGGCCCCGAAGCGGTAGATTTGCCCGCCGAGAGCCGGCGCTGGCGTCTGGATCGGAGCGTCCTGGGGCCGACGGCCGACCAGAGCGAGCCGATCCGCTATACCGGCCTGGCCGGCGCGCCGGGCGCGGCGCTTTCGGCGCTCTCCGCGACCTGGGACGCGCCAACAGAAGAGGTGAGCAGTCTGATCGCGCCGCTGATCGCCGGCGGGCGCGTCCTGGGCGCGTTGTCGGTGATGCGGCATCGGCCGGCCGATTTCTCTGCCGCCGAATTGCAGCTCCTCAACTCCTTCGCCAACCAGGCATCCATCGCCATCGAACGGGCGCGCCTGGCGGAGCATCTGTACGAGAAGGGCCGCGAGTGCGAGACGGTGGTGCGGAACTCGGCCGATGGCATCGCCGTGCTGGATCGCCGGCGCTGTATCACCGACGTCAACCCGGCGTTGCAACGCATCCTGGGCTATCGCGCCGAGGAATTGATCGGCCGGCGCTGCTGGGAGCGCCTGCACCAGCCGGCCGCCGGCCAGCTGGCCTGCAGCGAAGATTGTCCGTATCACGAAGCGTGGGCCGACGATACCAACCAGCTCTCCACGCATCAGGTGCAGCGCCCCGACGGCCGGCGCATCACCATCGCCATCAGCTACGGCCCGGTGCGCGATTCCGAAGGGCAGATCACGCGCATCATTGCTACCGTGCGCGATGTGACGCGCCAGGCAGAGCTGGATCGCCTGCGAAACGATTTCGTCAGCGGCGTCTCGCATGAGCTACGCACACCCCTGGCGCTCATCAAGGGCTACGTCGGCACGCTGCTGCGCTCGGATATCCGCGTCGCGCCGGAGGTGCAGGGGCGTTTCCTGTACAATATCAACCAGGCGGCCGATCGGCTGGGCCGGCTGATTGATGACCTCTTGACCGTCTCGCGTCTGGAAGCGGACAAGCTGGCCATGGATTTTCAGCCGCACGACCTGGCGACGCTGGCGCGCGAGGCGGTGGAGCAGGCCGCGGTGCAATACCCCGATCTGGACATCCGCGTGGAAGCGCCGGCCGAGCCGCTGCGGGCGCGCGTCGACGCCGGCCGCATTGCCCAGGTCTTGCAGAACCTCATCTCCAACGCCGCCAAATTCTCGCCGCCGGGCCGGCCGGTGCGGGTGCGGGCCGAGCGCATCGGCGGCCGGGCGCGCCTCGCGGTGCTGGACGAGGGCGCCGGCATCGCGCCGGAGCATCTGGAGCATCTTTTCGAGAAGTTCTACCGGGTGCAAGACGGGACGCTGCATCAGGCGCCGGGGCTGGGCCTGGGGCTGCATATCTCCAAAGGCATCATTGAGGCCCACGGCGGGCGCATCTGGGTGGAAAGCCGGCTCGGCGCCGGCAGCGCCTTCGGGTTTGATCTGGATCTTCAAGCGTAGGCACCTGCGGGAACACCTGTGAGGTCTCCGAGACCTCAAGGGTCTTAGCGGGGGGCCTATCTCTTACGGAGCGAATCGCGCCATGAATCGAAAGGGACTTTTTCTTCTCACCTTCATCTTACTGGCGGCGCTGCTGGCCGGCTGCGGGCCGGCCGTCCCGCCGGCGCGGCCTTCGCCCACGCCAACGCCCTCCATCTCTCTGCCGGCGCTGGACGACGAGGCGATCCGCGCCCTGGTGCAGTACGAAGCCGAGCTGCTCGTGAACAAGGACATTGACCAGCTCATGGCCCTCTGGCTGCCCGACGGCTATGTCGCGGATGCGCGGCACACGCCGGACAATGCGACGGACGATCTGGTCTGGAAGGGGCAATATGCGGTGCGCGACCGCTACATCACGGTGGTCTTTCCCGGCAATCCGCAGTTCGCGCAGCCGGAAATCTTGAGCATCACGATAGATGGCGAGCGGGCGACGGCGACCTCGACGACGCGCATCGAGAAAGAAGTCTCGCCGGCCGGCGACCG
>CAIQJD010000236.1 GCA_903872005.1 uncultured bacterium
GCATGATCTCCATGTCCGCCGAGATCACCCGCTCGATCCCCGGCCGGCGCACCTTCACCACGACGGCCTCCCCGCTCCGCAGCGTGGCCGTATGCACCTGCGCGATAGAAGCCGCCGCCATCGGCTGCGGGTCAAAACTGGCAAAGATCTCTTCCGGCGGCCCGCCCAATTCCTCGATGATGACCTGACGCGCCTGCTCGTAGGGACACGGCGTAGCCTGATCGCGCAACTGCGACAACTCGGCGATCCACTCCGCCGGCAAGAGATCCGACCGGCTCGCCATCAACTGCCCCAACTTCACATAAAATGGCCCCAGCTCTTCCAACATCAGCCGCACACGCGCCGGCATACTGCGCGGCAGACTCGCCGGCGCGCCGCGTCGCAACCGCCGGCGCCACCCGGATACCGCAGTATGATCCACCAACATGCCAAAGCCATAACGCAGCAGGATCGCCTGCACCTCTCGCCAGCGTCCCAGGCTGCGTATCGGATTGCCGCGCGGCGCTATCATCAAGCCCTCCCTCGCCTACTCTGCCCGCGCGGATGGCGTATAGACCACCACGCCGGCGCGCGATGGGAACCACAGCCGGCCGACCTTGTCTTCCACCCCGCGCTCCAGGGTCTCGATGCCGCGCCCCTCAACCCCGCCGGCATAAGTCACCCAACGCCCCTGCGTGAAGCGACTCACGCCCCCCTTACCATGCGTCAGCCACACATCGCCTCGCGCATCTGCCGTGATCGCGTTCACATCATCATCCAACAGACCGGCCGTCTTGTCCACGCGTCTCCACACTCCGTCGCTGCGATAGGCCGCCCCAGCGCCAAGCACCACATCGCCGGCATGGATCAGGCTTGCCCACTGCCGGCCCTTGGCGTCCAGCGTCAGATTGCTGCTCAAGCCGCCGACCGGCGCATCGGAGAATTGCCAATTGCGCCCATCGTAGCGCGCCAGTCGCGTCTCCTGAAACGCCCAGGTCGCCGTCGGCGGAACGGTCTTGGGATCCACGCCCGCTTTCCAGGCCGTATCCAGCAACCAGACGGCCTCGCGCTCCGTGGCCCACAGCCGGCTGCGCGCCGGCCGTTGCGAGAACCATGCCTCCACCGCAGCGCGCGTATCGGCGTACTCGCCCCACGTCTCTCCATCAAAACTACACCACCCGCCGGCCGCGAACCAGACCCGCCCCGCCTGATCCGCCTCGAACGCTTTCGGGGCATAGTACTTGTCCGCCGGCCGAGCGAATGACCGCCACGTCCCATCCAGCTCCAGCACACTCAGTCCGCTCGGCAGCATCGTCTTCCCATCCGAGCGCCAATCGCAGCCGGCCCACACACGCCCCCGCCCATCCACGCTCACCGCGCCCACATAATCCGTGAGCAGCCCGCCCTCTTCGGCCCGATAACAGCGTTGCTCGCGGCCATCCGCGCTGCGCCGGCACAATCCCCCACCGTAGGTAGCGAGCCACAGATTGCCCGCCGCATCCAGCGCCATATCCCGCACCGACGTCGCCCC
>CAIQJD010000237.1 GCA_903872005.1 uncultured bacterium
ACGCCATCTACATCCAGCAAGTCTACAAGTAACAGTCGTCGCCGATAGGCTGATATGTGCAAAACCACCCGCAGGTTGCGTAACCTGCGGGTGGTTATCTTCTGCGGCCGGCGCGTCGCTGGCCCCTAGCCGGCGCTCGCCCCGCTGGCGGCCAGCGCCTCCCATTCGCCCTTCTGCACCACTTTCCCTTCCTGGTTGACCACTTCGACCTTCATCACGACCAGCCCGCCCCCCAGGCTCGCCATAGCGTGCTTCTTGGTCACGGTGGCCCGTACGTGGATCGTGTCCCCAATGAAGACCGGCGCGCGGAACTTCCACTCCAGCCCCATGAACGCCTTGATCGTGGCGTCCATCAGGCCCATGCGCACCGCCAGCCCCGACGCCACCGAGAGCACCAGCAGCCCATGCGCCACGCGCTGCTTGAACATGGACTGTTTAGCGTATTCGGCGTCGGTGTGCAGGGCGTTCCAATCGCCGCTCAGGCTGGCGAAGGTGACGATGTCGGCCTCGGTGATGGTGCGGCCGGCGCTTTCTACGGTATCGCCGATCTGGAATTCCTCGAAGTTGAGTCCACGTTTCACTTGCATGGGGCAATGCTCCTCATCGGTGTGATATCAGGTTACCGGCCGGGGCGTATCGTAGGGGCAGCCCTTGTGGCTGCCCACTGGGGCGGCCATGAAGGCCGCCCGTACCGTATGGGGCGGGCACTCTGGGGTGGCCACAAGGGCCGCCCGTATCGCGCTCCCTCTGGGGCTGCACGCTTGCTGCCATCAGCTTTCCGTGCTGAGATTCAAGCGCACCGGCATGGCCAGACGGATGCCATGCCGGCGAAAACCCTCGACTACGCGCCGTTGCAGGTCCGAGTTCACGACAGCCATGTCGTTCGGCCTGACGCGACAGGTGATCTGCAAATCCACCATATACTCCCGCACGGCAGTCACATAGGCTGCCGGCGTCTCATCGTGGATGATGCGTTCCTCGGAACGGACGACCTCTTCCAGGATGGAAAGGGCCGCTCCGATGTCTGCCTCGCCGATAATGGACATCGTCACGACGATGCGCCGCTCCGGCGCGGCCGAGAAGTTGACCAGCGGCGCGGTGGTCAGCACGGCGTTGGGGATCGTCACCACCGGGCCATCCAGGGCTGTCAGGGTCGTCGTGCGGAGCGAGACATCTTTGACCGTGCCGATATGTTCGCCAATCTTGACCACATCGCCGATCGCGAAGACGTGATCCACGAAGATGAAGATGCCGGCGATGAAGTTGGCGACCACATCGCGCACCGCCAGACCGATAGCGATGCCGAAGACGCCGGCGGCGGTCAGGGCGCTATGCAACAACCCCTGCATTTCCAACAGTGCTAATGAAGCAATAACCCCAACGAAGACAAAAAGATACCCCAGAAAGCGGCGCAGGACGCCCATATCGTTGGAGCTGATATGCTTGTTGCGGACCAGGACGAGGCGCAATACCCGATTGGCGTAACGTCGCCCCACGAGGATGAGGATCCAGAGGATGATGACGGCGATCACGCGCCAGGTGACGCTGGACCAATCCACCGCATCCCAATCGCCCTTCCACATCTCGGCGAAGTCGTTCATCGTCACTCTCCCGGCCAGACGTTGGCATCCAGACCCAGCTCGTGGAGCTTGGCCGGCGTCGGCCGGCCCTGGTCATCCCAGCCGCGCGCCGCGTAGTAGGCCGGCAAGAGCACGTCCATGTCCGGCGTGACGCCGGCCGCGCCGCCCTCGGCCAATGGCTGCATCAGGAGCTTCGGCAGGCGATCCGCGCCGGTCGGCAGCCCCAGGCGGAAGTTGAGCAGGCGCTTCAGGTTGAAGATGCGCTCGCCGATGCGCCCCAGCTCGCCGGCGTCTACGTCCCAGCCGGTCGCCGCGTTGAGCATCCCCAGGACGTGCTCCAACGGCGGGTTGACCAGGTGACATTGGATCAGCGCGTTGGTCACGGCGCGCCAATCCTGGCGCAGGGTGGCCATGCGCGCCTTTTCCGGCGAGTTGTCGCCCTTGTCGCCGGCGGCCTGGCCCAGGTCTTCCACCATTTCGCCGCTGTCCAACATGTACATATCGCCCTGCATGTGGCATGCGCCGCGCGGCGAGGTCGCGTAGGTCAGCGCCATGCCGACGTAGGCGCGCGGATCGTGCATGGGGACTTCCATGCCGTTGACCTGCACGGCCAGCTCTTCGACGCCGAAATGCCGGCCGACCAGCCGCGACCCTTCGGCCAGCAGGTCGCCGATCCCCTCGCGCCGGCCGATCAGCTCCGTCATCTTGAGCGCCGGCCCAATGTCGCCCCAGCGCGGCTCCAGGCCATCCAGGTCCTTGGCCGTCACGACGCCCTGATCGAAGAGGTAGTACATGAAGGCAATGGTCACGCCGGCGCTGATGGTGTCCAGGCCGTAGGCATTGCACAGGTGGCCGGCGTAGGACACGGCTTCCAGATCGTCCACCAACAAGAGCGTCCCGTAGGCGGCGATGGTCTCGTACTCCGGCCCATCCGCGACCGGCGTCCCGAAGCGCTCCAGGCGCGTCTCGCGGCCGCAGGCCACGGCGCAGCGATGACAGGCCCGATTGCGGATCAAGATGCTGTCGGCCATGATGCTGCCGCTCAACTTCTCCGCGCCCTCGAAATAGCCCTGGGTGAAATAGCGTGACGGGACATCCCCTTCGAGCATGCCCAGGTCCACATAGAAGGCCGTGCCGCCCAGGCGCAACATCTGCGGGGCAATATCCTCGCGGATGATGCCCAGGGCCGCTTTGGCCGCGCCGGCGAAGGCGTCCGGTTGGGCCAGGGGCGTCTTCTGGCTGCCGCGCACGGCGATGGCTTTGAGGTTCTTGGCCCCCATGACCGCGCCCAGGCCGCCGCGTCCGCCACAGCGCCCGTGGTCGTTCATCAGCATGGCGAAACGCGCCCGTTTTTCGCCGGCCGGGCCGATGGCGACGATGCGCGTCTTCTCGCCCAGGCCCGCCCGCAGCGCCGTTTGCGTCGCGTAGAAGTCCTGGCCCCACAGGTCGCCGGCCTCGCGCAGTTCCACCTTGCCGTCCTGGATGCTCAGGACGGCCGGCGCCGGCGCCTGACCCAGCAGGATCAGACCGTCATAACCAGCGGCTTTCAGCTCTGGCCCCCAAAAGCCGCCGGAGTTCCCTTCGCCCCACAAATTGGTCAGGGGCGAGCGGGCGCACGCCTCGAAGCGCCCGCAAGAGGGCGCGGCAGTGCCGACCAGTGGGCCGGTCATGAAGATGAGCGGATTGGCCGGCCCCAGGGGATCGGCCGCCGGCGAGAGGAGGTCGGCCAGATAGCGCGCCCCCAGGCCCGATCCGCCCAGGAATTGCCGGGCGTAGCCGGCGTTCAGCGGCTCCTCGCGCCACGCGCCGGCGCTCAAATCCACGACCAGCAACTTACCCATGTAGCCGTGCATCATATCACCCTCCCAAAATCACCGCAGAGGCGCCTCTCGTAGCATCACCCCTTGTGGGCGTCTGAGGGCCTCGGACGGGCACAAGGCCCGATCCTACCGCATCGGTTGGCGAATGATGGTCTTGAGCTTCTCCGGCGCGGTGCGGCGCGGGTCGCCCAGATAGATCTCGTGATGTTTGCCGGCCAGCGCATAGCCCTGCTCGTGAATATAAGCATGTATGCGCTGAATCGTCGGCGCTTCGGCGGCGTAGGGGCCGATGTGCATGATCTGCGCCGCCAGCCCCTCGTGATAGATCTCGAGGCGCAGCAGCCCCAGCGCGGCCGGCGCCTCGGCGCCCTTCTTGCGCCGCAACTCTTCAGCCGCTTCGGCCACATGCTCGGCGCTGATGAAGGCCGGCTGCAAGATCATGGACGTCCAGCGCCACTCATCTTTGGCGTCGGCGCGGAACTGGCCCATGTCGTCCGTCCACCACAGGCCCTCCAGCGGCATCACCGTATACTCCTCGCCAACGCCACGCTTCTTGAGCATGAACTTGAGGGTGTACGAGACGCCGTAGAGCGCCTGCAGCGCGTCGGCATAGGCCGGCGCGGTGTTGGGGTTGCCGGCGCCATCCACCATCAAGAAGTTCAGCGCCGGGACATCTACGGTTACGACCTGCTTGGCCGATGGGTTATACAGGTCAGCCCATTGCTTCTTCAAGTCTATCTTCGCCATGATGCCCCTCCGCGTCGGGTGTATCAAATCCTGGGTGATGATCGTAGCCTCGGCCCTCGTGGCCGTCCGAACCCCCAGCCGGCTGTAGCATCGGCCCTTGTGGCCGTCCGAAACCCCAGACGCCCACAAGGGGCGATGCTACCAGACCCTTCGAAGCGCCTCCGCGTGTCACCACCAACCAGTGAGGCGCGCCCACAGGCGCGGCCCCAATAGCAGCACGCCGATCAATACGGCCAGGATGGCCCCGACCAGCACCGCGCCGGCGGCCACGTCTTTGCCGATCTTCGCCAACGGGTGATGGTCACGCGTCGCCAGATCAATGGTCGCCTCGATGGCAGTGTTGAACATCTCGGCCATGAAGACGACGGCGCTGGTTAAGACGATGACAGCCCATTCTACCAGACTCAGGCCCAACCAGAGGCCCAGGGCGACCACCAGCACGATCACGCCCAGGTGAATGCGAGCGTTGGGCTGAGTGCGTACAGTGTGGAAGATGCCGGCGAAAGCGTAGCGGAAGCTGGCGAGGAGGCGCCTCATGTCGGATCAGTCGGCGCGGCTTCGGCGCAGCCCAGCCGGCCCAGGGCGCGCCGCTGAATGTCCCACATGGCGCGCTGTTCCTCGGCCTCGCCATGCTCATAGCCCAGCAGGTGCAGCGTCCCGTGCGCGACCAGCAGGCACAGCTCGCTCTCCAGGGGGTGGCCGCGCTCATCGGCCTGGCGCTGCGCCTGGGGCAAGGCGATGATCACGTCGCCCAGATAGGTCGGGCCGGCCTCGGCCGGCAGGATGAAGGGCGCGGCCGGCGTCGCGTCCCCTTCGGATTCGTCGCCGAAGGCCAGCACGTCGGTGACGGCGTCTACGCCGCGATAGTCGCGGTTCAGGCCCTGCACGCGGGCGTCATCGGTGAGGAGCAACGACATCTCGGCCGGCGCGCCGAAGCCGGCTTCGGCCGCGACGGTCTGCGCTGCCAGGATCAACCGCTCCAAAGAGAGGCTACCGATGTCCACATCTTCCACTTGGGCTTCGACGCTGAGCGTCGGCAATATTTCGTTCATGGCTGCGGCTCGCCTCCAATGGACGCGCGGGCGGGTTCGGGTTCGCTCATCATTTCGCCGGCGTCCACCTTGGGATGGGCCGGCGCGCGCGTCTCCGGGTAGGGGATGCGCGGGTGAAAGACGCCTTCCAGCATCTCGACAAAGGCTTCGCGGATCTTTTGCAGATCGCGCATGGTCAGGTCGCAGTCGTCCAGTTGCCCATCTTCCAGCCGCCGGCGGATCATGCGGTCCACGATCTCGTTGATCTGCTCG
>CAIQJD010000238.1 GCA_903872005.1 uncultured bacterium
GATTTGACGCGCGAGCAGTTGCTCGGCATGTACCGCAAGATGCGTCTGATCCGGGGCTTTGAGGATACGGCGCAGCGCCTTTTTGAGGCCGGCGAGTTGGTAGGCTTCTTGCACCTTTCGCAAGGGCAAGAGGCTGTCCCGACCGGCGTCTGCGCCGCGCTGCGGTCAGATGACTTCATCACCAGCACCCATCGCGGACATGGCGACGTGATCGCCAAGGGCTGCGACGTGAAGCGGATGTTTGCCGAGTTGTATGGCCGTTCGACGGGGTACTGCAAAGGCAAGGGCGGCTCGATGCACATCGCCGATTTCAGCCAGGGGATCATTGGGGCGAATGGCATCGTGTCCGGCGGGCTGCCCATCGCCGGCGGGGTCGGCCTGTCCATCAAGCTGCGCCAGACGGATCAGACGGCTGTCTGCTTCTTCGGCGATGGCTCGACCGCGGAAGGCGGCTTTCATGAAGCGCTCAATCTGGCTTCGGTCTGGCAGACGCCGGTGGTCTTCGTGTGCCAGAACAACCGCTACGCGATGTCGCTCCCCTGGGCGCGGACGGCCTGCCAGTGCGATTTGGCGACGCGCGCCGCAAGTTACCATATACCTGGCGAATGCGTGGATGGGATGGATGTGGTCGCCGTGTATCAGGCGGCGAAGGCGGCTGTGGCGCGGGCGCGCGCCGGCGGAGGCCCGACCTTTCTTGAAGCCCAGACGTATCGCTTCCTGGGCCACTATGTGGGGGACAAAGCGTCATACGTCCCGGCAGAGGAACGGGCTGCCTGGTTGCAGCGCGACCCGATTCAAAGCCTCGGCCGGCGCTTGCGCGCCTGGGGCTACCTGAGCGAGGCGGAGGATGCCGAGATGAGGGCCAGCGTGCAGGCGGAACTGGAAGCCGGCGTGCAGTACGGCCGATCTGGTCCCAGCCCGGCATCGCAGGATGCGCTGGAAGATGTCTATGTAGCTTTCGACTATTTGGGCCGCGCGCGGTAGGCGGGAAGAGCGGGGATTGCGGACGAGGCGAAGGAAATCATGAGAGAGATTACCTATCGAGATGCGTTGCGAGAGGCTTTGCGAGAAGAGATGACGCGCGACCCGCGCGTGTTCCTGATGGGCGAGGATATCGCGGATCCCTTTGGCAGCGCGTACAAGGTCACGCTGGGGCTTTCGCCGGAGTTTGGCACAGAGCGGGTGCGCCAAACGCCGATTAGCGAGCAGGGTTTCGTGGGCGCCGGCGTGGGCGCGGCGCTCACCGGCATGCGGCCGGTGGTGGAACTGATGTATATTGACTTCTCGACGATGGCTATGGATCCCATCGTGAATCAGGCGGCCAAGATGCGCTACATGTCCGGCGGCCAAGCCAAAGTCCCCATGGTGATCCGCACCCAGGGCGGCCCAGGGCGCTCTTCGGCCGGCCAACACGCCCAAAGCCTGGAAGCGTGGTTCTTGCATGTGCCGGGCTTGCTGGTGGCGATGCCGGCGACGCCCCAGGACGCGAAGGGGCTGCTGAAGACCGCCATTCGCCTGGATGATCCAGTCGTGTTCGTGGAGCAAAAGCTGCTCTATCCGATGACCGGCCTGGTACCCGACGGGGAGTACACGATCCCCTTTGGCGTGGCCGACGTGAAGCGCGCCGGCCACGATTGCACCGTGGTGGCGACTTCGATGGCGCTGGTCAAGGCGCTGCGCGCCGCAGATACGCTGGAGAAAGAGGGCATCAGCGTCGAGGTGGTGGATCCGCGCACGCTCTTCCCGCTGGACATTGAGACGATTGTCGCTTCGGTGAAGAAGACCGGCCGGCTGGTGGTGGCGCACGAGGCGGTGGAGCGGGGCGGTTTCGCCGCGGAAGTAGTCAGCCAGGTGGTGAAAGAAGCCTTTGATTATCTGGATGCGCCTATTGTGCGGGTTTGCGCGCCCAGCACGCCCCTTCCCTTCGCCCGCAACATGGAGCAGTTCGTCATGGTGGATGAGGCGAAGATCGCCGATGGCGTGCGTCAGGTCGTCGGCAAGAGAAGCTGACCGGCGCCTCGGCCTTGACGGGTAATGATGATGGAAAGCATTCGGGAACTGTATCACATCGGACATGGGCCATCCAGCAGTCACACGATGGCTCCGCGCAAGGCGGCCGAGGCATTCAAGGCGCGCTATCCCAACGCGGCGTCTTTCCGAGTCACCCTCTTCGGCAGCCTGGCGGCGACCGGCAAAGGGCACCTGACCGATGTGGCGTTACAAGAGGCGCTGGCGCCGGCCGCGCTGGAGACCGTCTGGCGACCGGACGATGCGTTGCCCTTGCACCCGAATGGGATGCGTTTCGAAGCGCGTTTGGCCGACGGCCGCCTGTCGCCGGCATGGGAAGTGTACAGCATCGGGGGTGGGGCGCTGACGGAAGCCGGCGCCCCGCCGGCGCGCCAGGTTTATGATCGGGATTCGCTCTCGGCAATCCTGGCGCAGTGTGACGCGACGGGCCAGGGCCTATGGGAGTACGTGGAGGAGCGTGAGGGGCCGGCCATCTGGCCGTTCTTGCGCGAAGTCTGGCGGGTCATGTCGGAGTCGTTGACGGCCGGCCTTGACGCAGAAGGGGTCTTGCCGGGCGGATTGGGACTGGGGCGCAAGGCGTGGATCCTGTATCGCCGCACGCAACTCGGCTCGTCGCTGGGGTCACTGGAACGTCTGTCGGCATACGCGCTGGCAGTGGCCGAGGAGAATGCCGCCGGCGGGCAGGTGGTCACCGCGCCGACATGTGGCTCCAGCGGGGTGCTGCCGGCGGTCTTGCGCTACGTGCAAGAGACCTTTACCTGCTCGGATAATTCCATTGTCCGGGCGTTGGCGATCGCCGGCCTGATCGGCAACCTGGTGAAGCACAACGCGTCCATTTCGGGCGCGCAGGTGGGGTGTCAGGGAGAGATTGGCGTGGCCTGCGCCATGGCCGCCGGCGCGGCGACCAAGCTGCTGGGTGGCACCAGCCGGCAGATCGAGTATGCCGCTGAGATGGGGCTGGAGCATCACCTGGGGCTGACGTGCGACCCGGTCAACGGTCTGGTGCAGATCCCATGTATCGAGCGCAACGCGTTTGCGGCCGTCCAGGCATTGGCCTGCGCCTCGTACGCGCTCCTTTCCGATGGCGCGCATCGCATCTCGTTCGATGAGGTGGTTGGCGTGCTCTGGGAGATCGGCAACAACCTCCCTTCTTTGTATCGCGAAACGGCTTCGGGCGGGCTCGCGGCGGCGTATCGCCGGCGCTCAGCCGGCTAGGGTTGCGCGGCGGTATCCTCTGCGCCGAAAACCAGCGCGCGCAAATCGGCCTCGGCGCGGCCGATCTTCCCCTGGTAGACGCGCAATTGGTCGTCAAACGACGACGTGAGATGGCTTGCCTGGTAGCCGGCGATCATTTGCGCCAGCCAGTCTTGCATCACATCGCGGTTGGCTTCCACATACGCAGCATCACAAGTGATGGTCGTCAGCGGCAGTTTGGGCGGCATGGGCGGCCGTGGACCGCGCGCGTAACCCAGGATCAGGGTTGTCAGGGGGACGACGCCGGCCGGCAGCTTGAGGATCTGACGCAAGTAGCCAGCGTCGAGAAAGCCGCTGCGGCCGGTCTCGGACAACATGACGGAGGCGACGCCCAGGGCTTCGGCAGCGATATTCATGTTCATGGCGGCCAGAGAAGCGTTCATCACGGCCAGGGTGTATTCAACCAGCGGGCTGCGGGGGAAGACGTCCAGCACAGCGCGATCACGGTGGAAGTCGGCCATGATGATGATGGCGCGTGGGGCGCTGAAGGGGATCGGCCGGCCGAACGTCGCGCGCCATGATGCGGCATCGAAGGGCGCGAAAGTCCAGGTTTGCAGATTGACGGTGGATGGCGCCAGCCGGCCGGCTTCGAGAATGGCGGCGAAGACGTCATCGGGGATGTCGCGATGGCCGAAGCTACGCACGCTGCGGCGCTGTAAGATCGTTTGCAGCAGCGCGTTATCGGCCAGCGACGCCGGCGTCTGCGGCCGGCCGCGCAGGATCCGTAGCAGGCTGCGCAGGAAGACGCCGGCGCGTAGGCGTGGCGTCATCATGGCTGTTGCGTCTGATCTGTCGGCGCGGCCCGCTCGGTGACGGTCAGGAACCCGCCGAAGAGTCGGTATTCGTCCATGCGGCAGGAGTTGACGAACTGACCCTGATGAATGGTGATGTCCGGGCAACTGTCGCACATATCGGCGCGACCGTCGGGCATCAGGTCGGGCGCCTGGATGATGCCGATGCTCTGCAGGTGAACCGGCTCGAACAGACTGGCCGGGCGTTTCAATACGCTGTTCATCCATCGGCCGGCCGCCTGGCGCACTTCCTTGTCCCACGGCGAGAGGAAGAAGACCGCCCGACCAAAACGGGTCTCCGACAGGTAGGCGAGGTAGGCGCCTTTGAACAGATGATGGCCGGCCTGCGCGAATTCCATGGTCTGCTTGCCGACCGAGCCGAAGACCCCTTGTTTGGAGCCGATGACTGCGGAGATCGTCCATTTGAAGGAGTCGTGGCGGACCGTGCCGCCGAGGTACGCGGCCGGCTGAAAGACGGGGCAGGTCTCGGTGATGACGCGACAGACGTCGGGCGCGGTGACGAAGGTCTCTTCGAAAGACTCGCGGGCATAACTGAGTTGGCCGAGATCAACCACCTGATCGCCGGCGTCGCGGGCGACGTGTGCGCCGGTCGTGGCCGTGCGGTAGGTGATGAAGACCAGCCCATGCACGCGATCCATGTTGGCCTGGCCCCAGCGTACCACGTCGGGTATCTCGTTCAGGGTGGATGGGTAGACGGTCGAATTGAAGACGACATATAGCTCGGTCTCTCGGGCGATCAGGTCGGCGTATTCTTGACGCAGCGCATTCAGATCGGCTTCGGTCTTGCCCTTCCAGTGTGGTCGCTCTTGATGGCTGTCCACATGGAGTGTGAAGCCGGCCAGGCCGGCGCGCTTCAACTCGCGCAACAACGCCGCGTTCAGGGCCATGCCATTGGTCAGGATGATCGGCTTGATGCGGTTTTGGGCAATGAAGGCGACCAGGTCCACGATGTGAGGATAGATGAGCGGCTCGCCGCCGGCGATGGAAACGTTGTCCGGATTGCGCCAACGCTTGAAGAGCAACACCTCTTCTTTGACCTGCTCCAGCGTCTTGTGGCCGGTGATATGCTGGCGGTAGCAGCCTTCGCAGTGGAGATTACAGATGTCGGTGACTTCCAGCCAGGCGATGGGGTTGTCATTCAACGACCAGGGCAGCCGGTACATGTCGCGCTTGTCAAGAGCCATAGTCCTCTCCTCCCTCAGAATGTTCGGGTATATCACACAGGTGACGTGTTTGTCAGCATGGGTGGACGATGAATAGAAGATGACCTATCCACCACGTACAGGCCGGCGGATAGGTCATCATTGACATGCGTACTGGGCTACGGACGCACTATACCATCAGTTCGACGAAGCGCCAAATACTCTTGTGGGGGTCTATGATAATGGCGCGAGTTCGCGGAAGCGGCGTGCCCACATCAGGCCGGCGAGCAATCCTATCAAGAGGATGCCGCGCAGCCACAGCTCGGGCTGCAAGTAGGTGAAGACCAGCAAGACCAAGATCGCCGCCAGGCCGACGACCAGGGGCCAGAACCAGCGGCGCTGTTTCAGGAAGAGGACGGCAGCGGCGACGCCGGCCAGCAGCGCGGCGATCCATAGGGCAATCTCGACAGGCTGTACCCACGCCGGCTCGATGCGGCCTTCGGCGCGGTCGCGCAGCTCCTGGATCATCTTGCGTTCCATAATGAGGCCGCCGGCATCGAGGAAGAAGACGGCCGGGGCCGGAATCTTATTATCGCGCCCGTCAATCTTCATGCGGATGACCAGGCGCGTGGCCTGCCCGCCATCGGCCGGCGCGATGGCCCAGACCCAGCTCCAGCCGATGCCGGCGCCTGGCATCGCTTCGGCGATCAGGTAGCGGCCGGCCTGGCTCTCGCGGATTTGCAGCATGCCGCCAATCATGGGGACGCCGGGCTGTGGCTGTTGGAATTCGGGCAAGATGGATCGGGCGTTGCGGTAGAGATTGCCGCCGGAGATGAGGTTTTCGATGAAGGTGTAGCTGTAGTAGCCGCCGCGACCTTCGCCCAGTTGGGCGATCCAGGGCCAGACTTGATCGGGCGTGGCTCGAATGGTGACGGCGTGCGTCCAGGCAACTTCAGGGGCCGGCGTAAGCTCGTCGCCCGGCCAGACGGCGGCAATTTCGGCCGGCGTCGCGCCCCAGGTATGCATCCAGGGCAGGATGAGCGCGAAGGCGATGGCGACGATGGCGATGGCGACAGCGGCGCCGGCGACGAGGCGCAGGATATGCGTGCGGGTGGACATATTGGGTTCCTCCACGGGGTGGGGTAAAAGTGTATTGGGCTAAGTATACAGGGGGGTCGGCCGGCAGTCATCGGCCGAACGATGGGGCGTGAGGGCAACATAAATCGTGCGCCTCTCCCACATTTGTGGGAGAGGCGCACGGCGCATGCCGGAATGGGAGGCCCAGGATGGCTTTAGCGCCAGACCTGACGGAAGAGGCGCAGCCAGTTCTCGCCGAGGATCTTGCGGATGTCGGCCGGGGCATAGTTGCGCCGGGTCAGGGCAGCGGCGATGTGCGGGAAGTCGGCGGGGGTTTCCAGGCCGGCCGGCTGCGGTACGGGATAGGGCAGGGGGTTCTTGTCGCGATAGACCGTGCCCTGGTAGGCGAAGAGCCAGTCGAAGAACGCCTTCGGTTGATCTTGCGTGAAGTCGTTGCCGATGCCGACATGGTCAATGCCGATGCGCTGCACCAGATCGTCAATGGTTTCGGCAAAGTCGTCTACATTAGAAGCGTAGCCGCGGCGCAGGAAGAGGGCGAAGGAATTTGCCCCCACGACGCCGCCTTTGCGGGCCAGGAGTTTGAGCGCCTCGTCGGTCTTGTTGCGTGGGTGGTTGTAGTAGGCGCGGGCGTTGGCGTGGGTGAAAGCGACCGGCTGTTCGCTGGTCTCAATCGTTTCCAGGGTGGTGCGATCTCCGACATGGGACAGGTCCATCAAGATGCCCAGGCGATTCATCTCGCGGATGGCTTCCAGGCCGAAATGGCTGAGGCCGTCGTCGTAACGCTCGTAGCAGCCGTTGCCTAGCAGATTGCGCTCGTTGTAGGTGAGCTGGATGGCGCGCACGCCGAGGGCGTGGAAGAGTTCAAGGCGATCGAGGCGATTGCCGATGGGATTGGCGTTTTGGAAGCCGAGGAAGACGCCGGTCTTGGCCTCGCGTTTGGCGCGCTGGATGTCTTCGGCGGAGCGGATTTGCAGCAGGGTGTCGGATTGCCGGCGGAAGCGCGTCAGCCAGCCGGCAATGTTGTCCATGGTCGCCTCGAAGCCTTCCCAGACCGCGACGGTGGCATTGATGGCCGTCACGCCGCCGGCGCGCAGGCTCTCGTAAACGGCCTGGCTCTCCCAATTGCTCACGTTGAGGCTGTCAATGACGATGGCTTTTTCGTAGAGGGGATCGTGCATGCGCGTGCTCCTTTGTCTGCTGGTCAGATCCAGTCGCGGCGCTTGAACCACCAGAGCATCAAGGCGGCGGCGCTGATGAAGATGATCCAAACCATGAGGTAGCCGTAGCGCCAGCTAATCTCCGGCATGAAGTGGAAGTTCATGCCCCA
>CAIQJD010000239.1 GCA_903872005.1 uncultured bacterium
CCTTTCAGGTCGCGACCCGGCGCTGGGAACCACTTCTCTTGTTCCCAGCGGAAGAGCGTGCTTTTGGAAATGCCGAACATCTTGCAGATGTCGGCCGGCGCATAGACATGTTGGCTAGACATGCCCCCTCCAGTGGTATAGTGCCTATAGCAGATATAGTCGTTTCTCTCTTCCATCATACTGCAAAACGCGCCGTCTGTCAACTGCTTTCTGGCATTGTCAATAACATTGACAAGCAGCGCCGATAAGGTATATAATGCGCGTCACGTTATCACATCCAATGTACGGGAGAAGGAGCGCCTATGTCTAGTTCAGATCAGGCGAAGTCGACGCGCCGCAAGTTGCCGGTAGGGCAGGTCATCCTCATCGGGGCGGCGTTCCTGGTAGGCTTCATCATTTTGGGGGTTGCGGCTACCCTCGTGTGGGATTATAGCAACAGCGTTGCGTTCTGTACGGACGCGTGCCATGATGTGCACCCGGAAGAGCCATCCGCTTTTCAGGATTCCTATCACGGCTCGGTGAAGTGCACCGAGTGTCACATGGGTCGGTTGGGTACGCTAGAGAGCATCATGCTCAAGGCGACGCATGCCCGGCACTTGCCGGAAATGATCTTCAACAATTGGGAGCGCCCCCTCGAATCGGCGACCATGCGCCCGGCGAATGAGTCGTGCGAAATGTGCCACTACCCGCCGGCGTTCCATGGCGACCGAGTGATGGAAGTGAAGCGTTTCGCCCCCGACGAGACCAATACCGGCCGGCGGATCTACTTGATCCTGAAGACCGGCGGCGGCGAGCGCTCCAGCGGGCAGGGTTTCGGCATCCACTGGCACATCTCGAACAAAGTCGAGTTCATTGCCACGGACGAGCAGAAACAAGACATCCGCTGGATTCGTTCCACGTTGCCGGATGGGCGCACCGTGGAATACAACGATGTGACCAATCCCCTGACGGCCGAACAGATCGCGACGCTGCCCAAGCATACGATGGACTGCGTGGATTGTCACAACCGCGTCGGGCATCCCTTCACCAGCCCGTGGGATACGGTGGATCGGGCGCTGGCGGATGGTCAGCTCAGCACGGACCTGCCCTTCATCAAAGAGCAGATGATGAGCGTGCTGAATGCCAGCTATGCGGATCAGCCGAGTGCAATCGCGGCCGTCGCAGAATTGGCCCAGCATTATCAGACGGAGCATTCTGCTGTCGCTGCGGCGCAAGGGCCGGCGATTGAACAGGCCCAGAAAGTCGCCGGGGAGATGGTGACGCGTCTGGTCTTCGAGGAGCCGGGCGTCACCTGGCGTTCGTTCCCCGATTCTGACGGGCACAAGTACTTCCCGGGTTGCTTCCGCTGCCATGACGGCAAGCATGTTGCCAGCGACGGCGAGTCCATTCGCCTGCAGTGCAACATCTGCCACAGCATCCCGGCGACCGTGGAGTACAAGGCGCATGCCCCGATGCTGCCGGTGGCGAATGTCGTCGAACCGGCGTCGCATCTACAGACGAATTTCATGGCCGATCACCGCTTCCTGGCGAATGAGGCCTGCGCCCAGTGCCACGGCCCGGTGACGTTCGGGAGCGATGACTCGAACTTTTGCGCGAATTCGACCTGTCACGGTCAGGCGTGGCCGGCCGTGTCGTTGAACGCGGCCTTCCCGCATCCGATCAAGCTGGAAGGCAAGCACGCGCAGACCTGGTGCTTCAGTTGCCACCAGGGCGTGAAGAAGCCCGTATATGAATGCTCGAACTGCCACAAGCCACCGGCCACGCACTTCAGCGAGAAGTGCAGCACGTGTCACAATCCGACCGGCTTCAAGGAGTCTGCGGCGCAAAGCGGCAATGTCCCGACGGCGATCCCGCATACTCTGGAAGGACGTGACAACTGCCTGACCTGCCACGATCCGGCGGGTAAGGTGAAGCCAGCGCCGGCTAACCACAAGGCATTCGAGTCGAAGGCGTGCACGACCTGCCACAAGCCGTCGAGCAAGCCGGTCGCCACGCCCACCAAGTCCCCGACGGCGGCCCAGGCCGGCGCGACGCCGGCTCCGACGGCCGCCGCGACCACGGTGGCGCCCAGCGCCAGTGTGCCGCCCATCTCCCATCCCCTGGAAGGTCGCGAGAGCTGCTTCACCTGCCACGATCCGGATGGCAAGGTGAAGCCTGCGCCGGCCACGCACAAGGGATATGATGTCAAGCAGTGCGCGACGTGCCACGCAGCGTCCGGCGGGCAGACGTCGGGAACCGGCGCTCCGCCCAAGATCCCGCATACGCTGGCCGGGCGCGACAACTGCCTGACCTGTCACGATCCGGCTGGCAAAGTCAAGCCTGCGCCGGCCACCCACACAGGCTTCACGGTGGCGCAGTGTTCGGGCTGCCACACCGCGCCGTAGCGTCTGAGGGGATGTCCTGAACGTATACAGCCGCCAGCGAGTTTCTCGCTGGCGGCTGTACTGTTGCGCGGCGACGGCCAAAGCTACGCGCTACCAAGCCGGTCGAAGCCCCAATGGCGGGCAACGTCCTGCAACTCTGGAGCGAGTTGCTGGATGGCGCGCCCGTATGCCTGGTGCGCATTCTCGCGTCCGAAGCGCCGGTCTACTACCTGGTATTGCGCTTTGAGGAAGTCATGATAAAGCCGGACGAGTTCCGAGGTGTTCAGGTGCGGATCAGACTGATCAGCGATACGGCCTTCGATCAGGCGCAGCGGAAGTGTGGCGCAACAGGTGTTGACTTCCGATTCGCAGGAGCGATCTTCGGGACTGCGACGCCAGGCCAGGGTACTGCGGCACATCAACTCAGCGATTTCGCGGAAGAGCCGGCGCACTCGAATACGCTCTACGTCCGCGACGCGGATCGCGCCGACCGCGGCCAGACAATAGATAGAGCGACTGACATCAAAGATCGTCAGCCCGATGAGTCGCGCCATATCGGCAAGGCTGTGGGCGCCGTCCACGGCGCGAGCGACTTCTTGTTCCTCGGATGACAGGCGTAGGCCGGCCATGCGGTCGGCCGGCAGCGCCAACTCATACACGGTGTCTGCAGAAGGCACCAGCCGGCGAATGATTTCCCAGCGGTCGGCGCGGCGGCAGCCTTGCAGGATCAGCTCTGCAGCGCTCATCGCCAGGGGCATGGCGCAATCTGCCTGCGGGAGCGTCTGCTCGAAGGAAAACCGGCCGCTCTCCTCGCGAAACAAGTCCAGGATGCGTTCCAATAAAGCGGCGTCTGTGGTCTCCCCGGCGGGGTCGGCGTAGCGCAAGCACTTTGGTGATCCATCTTTGAAGACGATGCTGTAGGCATCCCGATTGCGTTGGATGGCCAGCGCGCCGGTGTATTTGCCGGCTTCGATGAGGCGGATGAGATCTGGGAGGTGGTACTCGCGCAGGTCGCCGGCCAG
>CAIQJD010000240.1 GCA_903872005.1 uncultured bacterium
AGACGGCGATCTTCTCGCCCTGGTTGGCGGATGGCGCCAGGCCCAGACCGCCGCAGAGCGAGGCGATTTCGCCGGAGAAGAGGTCGCCGAAAAGGTTGGTAGTGACGATGACATCGAAGGCTTCGGGTTCGCGCAGCAGGCGCAGGGCCATGGTGTCGGCGTAGACTTCATCCACCTGCACGTCGGGGAAGTCGGCGGCTACTTCGCGCACGGCGTCGCGGAAAAGGCCGCAGGTCAGGGGAAAGATGTTGGCCTTGTGCACGATGGTCAGCCGGCGGCGTCGGCCGGCGGCCAGCTTCAGCGCCAGGCGTCCGATGCGTTGCGACGCCTGACGGGTGATGACGCGCTCGACGGTGGCCGTATCGCCCTGACGCGATTCTGGACGGGCGTAGAGGCATTCGCTGCTCTCGCGCACGATGAGGATGTCTACGCCCTGGCGCGAACGGGAAAGCGGCCAGGAACGCGCCGGCCGCAAGGTGGCCCACAAGTCCAATTGTTGACGCAAAGCGACGATGGGACTGCGATAGCCGGCGATGGGACGCGCCGGCGCGAACATCACGCCCATGAGAGCGGCATCTGCGCCTCGGATGGCCTCCAGCGTGGCGGCCGGGAGCGCTTCGCCATGCTGCTGGAAATGCTCCCAGCCGGCGTGCGCCGGGAGCATGTCGAAGGCAACGCCAGTGGCGCACAGCGCCTCCAGCGCAGCCGGTATCACTTCGTGGCCGATCCCATCGCCTTCCATGACGCAGATGCGGTATCCCATGGGCGCGCCTCCTGGCCGGCCTAGGCTTGGCCGGGCAATTTGCCGTAGCGGCGATAGTACTCGACCGTGCTGCCAATGCGCCAAATCTCGCGCACGAAGGGTGGAGGAGGCGTCAGCGGGAGGGCGCGCCCGTCGGCGGCGATGATGCGCGCGTTTTCCATATCCAACGTGACCTGGTCGCCGTCGCGCAATTGGCCGGCCAGATCAGCCTCGAAGAGCGGGATGCCCAGGTTGAGGGCATTGCGGAAGAAGATGCGGGCGAAGCTGGGGGCGATGATTGCGCCGACGCCGACCAGTTTCAGGGCTTTGGGCGCGTATTCGCGCGACGAGCCGCAGCCGAAGTTCTTGCCGGCGATGATCAGATCGCCGGGCCGGGCTTCTTTGGCGAATTCCGGGCGCGCTTCGATGAAGGCGGCTTTGGGCAGCTCCGCTTCTGAAGTCATGTAGGGCGCATAGCGCCCCGGCACGATCTGGTCGGTATCCACGTTCTCTCCGAAAATCCATACCCGAGCCATGTGTGTTCTCTCCGTTTCAGTGATCCCAGATCATAGGAATTCGCGCGGGTCCGTGATGCGACCACGCACGGCTGTTGCGGCGACGGTGGCCGGCGAGCCGAGGTAGATCTCGCTCTGCGGCGAACCCATGCGGCCACGGAAGTTGCGGTTGGCGGTGGACAGGGCGACTTCGCCATCGCCCAGGACGCCCATGTGCCGGCCGATGCAGGGGCCGCAGCCAGGGGTTCCGAGGGTGGCGCCGGCTTCGAGGAGGATGGACATGGTTCCATCGGCGATGGCAGCGGCGAGAATCTCGCTGGATGCCGGCACGATGAGCATACGTACGCCGGGCGCGACGCGCCGGCCCTTGAGGATCTGTGCGGCGATCCATAGGTCTTCGAGCCGGCCGTTGGTGCAGGTGCCCAGAAAGACCATGTCGACACGGATGTCGCCCAACTCGGCGGCCGGGCGCAAGACGTCCACGCGCGGCGAGATGGCGACGAGCGGGATCAGGGCCGAGAGGTCCAGGTCTACCGTGTGCTCGTAGGATGCGTCGGCGTCAACGTGCAGCCATGTGGGGATCACGAACTTGTCGGCGACCTCGCCGCTGGGCGGGATGATGCCGGCTTTCGCGCCCAGCTCGGTCGTCATGGCAGCCAGCGTCTGGCGCGAGGCCAGGGAGAAGTGATCCACGCCATGATATTCGACGGTCTTGTAGGTGGCGCCATCAGCGCCCAAAGCGCCTTCAATCCAGAGCGTGACGTCTTTGGCCGAGACGCCGGCCGATAATGCGCCGCGCGCCTGAATCTTGATGGTTTCGGGGACGCGCAGCCAGGTGTGGCCGGTGGCCCAGGCGAGGGCGATGTCGCTGGCGCCCATGCCGGCGCCGAACGCGCCGATGGCGCCGTAGGTGGTCGAGTGAGAATCGGAGCCGAGGGCGATCTGGCCGGGCTTGACCAATTGCTCTTCGATCATGACCTGGTGGCAGACGCCGCGCCCGACGTCGTAGAGCTGCGTGATGCCTTGTTCGGCGGCGAACTTGCGGACGCGCGCCTGGGCGTTGGCGGTGGCGACGTTGACGGCCGGCGCGACGTGGTCAATGAAGATGGCGGCGCGGCGCGGGTCATAGACCTTTTCCGCGTTCAGCTCTTTCTGCAACACGTCTATGACGCTGGGGGCGATGGAGTCCACGGCCATGGTCATGTCCACGGGCACGACGGCCAGGTCGCCGGCGCGCAGCGTCCGGCCGGCGGCGTGGGAGATGATTTGCTCCGAGAGAGTCAGGCCCATACGATTTCTTCTCCCTTTGTTTCAGATTTGGTTGTCCATTCGCGCAAGATGCTGTCCACATCGCCCAGCTCAAGGGGCTTGGTGTCGGCCAGCGATTTGATGTGGGCAGTCACGTCCTTGATCTGTTCGTCGGTGAGCGTCAGGCCGAGCTGATCGGCGCGCGCTTTGATGGCATTCCAGCCGGTGAGCTTGTGGGCGATGCTGATGTAGCGGGTCAGGCCGAAGTCACGCGGGTTGATGGCTTCATACGTTTCAGGATTGTTGAGCAGGGCTTTGGCATGGATG
>CAIQJD010000241.1 GCA_903872005.1 uncultured bacterium
AACCCGAAGCGCTGGAGCGCGTCAGCGCCTGCCGGCCCACCACCGTCATCCTGGACGCCTCGGACCCAGACATCGCCAACGGCGATTGGCTCGACACGTTGCTAAAAACCCTGCCTATGGTTCAAGTGGTGCGGCTCGACCCGCTGCAAGACCAGATGCAGATCGTCACCAGCCGGCAGAGCCCGGTGGGGCAAGTCAACGAGCTGATCGCTATCATCAAAGAAAACATCTGATCGTCAGATCCGACCAGAGAAGGAGGCACCCTATCGACCATCTGCCCCACCCGGCAACATCCAAGCGAAGCAGCAGCTTAATCCCAGTAGTTACACCAAGTCGATCGTCTATTTTGCAACACTAAGGAGATTGCATCCATGAAGAAGAGCCTGATTGTGATTGGGGCTTTGCTGGTGGTCGTGGCGGCGCTGTGCATCGTCGCAGTGCCCGCGGCCCCGGCGGCAGCTGCCCCCGCGGCGGCGGCCACCCCGGCGGTGACCCTTGAGCCCGAAACGTGCGTCATCTGCCACAAGAACTCCGGCACCACGCACCAGACGTACTATGACCAGCTCTATCAGGACAGCGCCCTCAAGGTGACGGATATCAAGTACACCTTCACGGCCCCCGACACCACCGTGATCACCTTCAAGATGACCAAGAACGGCGCGGCCTTCGACGGCCGGCTGGCCGATTCGCTGGCCATCTACTGGGTACCCTTCGACGGCAAGAACTTCCAGTTTGCCGACGGCGGCCCCCGCCTGTCCCTGAAGGGCAAAGTAACCTTTGACGGCACCACCACAACCAGCACTCTGGTGGGTCTCAAGCCCACGGACACGGGCTACATCAAGTACTCGGATGTGAGCGGTGTGGATGGCGTCCTCGTCATCTACGGCTATGACGAGCTGGTGGGCCGGCTGCCCGAGCGCGTCTTCCAGAACAAGTACCCGTTCACCGTCCTGCTGCCGACCGGGAAGGGCGTGAGCTACGTCTCCACCGCCAACAACGATGGCTGCGTGAAGTGCCACACCGACCCCTACCTCAAGCACGGCAACATCTATGCCCAGGTCGGCAAGGACGCCAAGACCGACTTCATCTCCTGCAAAGCCTGCCACCTGGACAACGGCGCCGGCGGCCACTTCGAGTGGCAGCTGACGGCGGATGATCCCGAGAAGGCAGCCGCTTTCGATGCCGGCGCGGGCGACTACAAGCTGACGGACGCGGAAGCCGCCAAGTACGCCTACAAGACGACCCTGATGAACGACGTGCACATGTCGCACGCCATGGAATTCCCCTATCCGCAGTCCATGGCCAACTGCGCCACCTGCCACGAAGGCAAGCTGGACAAGATCCTGATCGATGCCAACTTCAAGTACGACACCTGCCGCAGCTGCCACGCGCAGACCGGCACCAAGGGCGAAGAGTTCGACACGACCAAGCTCGCCCTGGCGACCATCATCCCCGCCGAGATTCACAAGTCCCTGGGCGCGGACCTGTCGAAGGTGGACTGCGCCATGTGCCACAAGGATGGCGGCGCGGCCAAATCCTTCAAGCAGATCCACACCGGCTATGACCAGGTGATCTACACCGCCGACGGCATCAAGTACTCCAGCCTCATCACCGTCACCATCGACAAGGTCGCCTACGAGAAGGACCTCCTGACCATCGACTTCTCGGCGCACCAGGACAAGGCGCCGGCGGACCTGAAGACGGCCGTCATCACCCCCACCCTGCTGGTCAGCCTGTACGGCTGGGACACCAAGGACTTCATCATCGGCGCGCACGAGCGGCTGATTGACGACAACAAAGACGGCAAGTTCGACAGCAAGGACTCCCGGAACCTGGAATCCGTCATCGGCGCCGAACCCAACAACACGCGCATCAAGGTCGTGGCGGCGGGCGGCGGCAAGTGGACCGTCACCGCTGACCTGTCGACCTGGAAGGGCCTGGTCGCCGACGGCACCGTCAAGCGCGTCGAAATCGGCGTGATGCCCAACCTGACCGTCAAGGGCACCATGCTGGCGCTCAACGCCACCTCGC
>CAIQJD010000242.1 GCA_903872005.1 uncultured bacterium
GACGCGATGGGCCTTGAGTGGTCATGGATCAGTCTATCTCTCCGCACGGGATGCGAGTCTATCGGTTAGACGCCGGCCGGCGCGGCGCGGTTCCCGGCCCGCCTACAGGCCGGCGATCTTCTGAATCAGGCGCGGCAGGACATTCGCCATGCCATGCGCGCCCCAGGCCGCCGCCTGCGAGCGCGTGCGCCAGGTGAGCAGGCCGGCGACGATGCCAAACAGGGCGATGCTGGGCAGCTTGGCCCACCCCTGCGCGACGTGACCCGGATGGCCGGCGAACAGGAGCGCCTGGATCAAGATAGCCGGCAGCGGCCCCCAGCGCGCTTCCAGGCCGGCCTGCAAGAAGCCGCGGAAGAAGGTCTCTTCAAACAAAGGGATGATGACCAGCGCGTTCAACAGCCAGAGCGCCTCTGACCAGAGCTGCGACACATCGAAACCCGGCCGGCTCCACAGGCCCAGCCCGATGAGCACATCAGCCAGCCGCCAGAGCGCGCCGCCGGCCACACCCCACAGGTACCAACGCCACGCCTGCGGCCGGCGGTACCCCAGGTCGGCCAGGGGCCGGCGCGCCGCCAGCAGATACGCGATGGGAAAGGCCAGGAAGAGCGCGCTCCAGACCGCGCTGTAGCGCAGCAGGAAGTCGCGAGCAGCCGGGCCGCCGGCCAGCGCCGCCGTGTCCAGTGGAACGATGAAGAACAAGGCCGGCCAGACCGCGCGCCACGCGACGGGGCCTGGACTCTGCCCGATAGAACGGGCTTGGCCGAAGACTTTGCAGGATAAGAGCACGAAACGCCTCTTGACGTTCCTGGCATACTGGCTTACAATGAATCTGTTGCCATGCAGAATCGCGGGAGTATGTCGTCTGTCCACTTCTCTGATGTTAGGCGGAAGACGTGCCATTCAAGAAAGACCACTGGGCCTATTATACGGACGGACGCCGCTTCGTGCAATAGTTGTCCAGCCAAGCAGCCAGATCCCGGCCAACCAAGCCGGCCGGTTCACTTCGACGCAGTTGCCTTTTCAAGTCATTGTTGGATTTTCGAAGAGGCCGGTGACAGATGGAGGCCCCATGTACAGTGATCCAATCCGCTCCTTCGGTCAGACTGCCAACGGCCTGGCGAGAAATCCTCTCGGCATAATCGCCTTGTTCATTGTACTTGTATATGGGCTGGCGGCTCTCGTAACCGCATTTGCCGGTTCTCTGACGACGGCGGAAAGATTGCCACTGATCTGGTTTCTTGTGCTCTTTCCTGTACTCGTGTTCGTTGCCTTCTGCTGGCTCGTGAGTAGACATAGCACCAAGCTCTTTGGCCCCAGCGATTTCAAGAATGAAGACAATTATGTCAGGATGCAGATGGCTGTTGTCGCTTCTCTTGCTGCTGCCTCCAGGAAGCCCGACGCCCCCACCGCGGAAACCGATATCCAGAAGATAGTGGACGCCGTTAGGCAGGCTTTACCAGCACGATCCCCGGAGACTGATGGCTGGCGTAATCACGTGCTATGGGTTGATGATCGTCCAGACAACAACACCTACGAACGACGAGCCTTTGAAGCTGCGGGGATTCGTTTCACCCTTGCCCTTTCCACCGACGAGGCATTGGGCTTACTCAAGCGCCATAGGTACGCGGCAATAATCTCAGATATGGGAAGACGCGAAGGAGTAAGAGAAGGGTATGTCTTATTGGATGAGATTCGTAGCCAAGGGGATCAGACGCCCTTCTTCATCTATGCTGGTTCTAACTCGCCAGAACACAAGCGGGAAGCGTCTGCACACGGCGGTCAGGGTTCGACCAACAATCCTGAAGAGCTTTTCCAAATGGTCATGCAAGTCACTCGTGCCTAAGTCACTTCCCGCTGCCCGGCAAGCAGCATTATGACAGTCCAAGCGGTGGTAGACGCATCACCCACATGCCTGACAGGTGATTCGCTATGAAGACGAAGACTTTTGATTGTGTAGAGATGAAGCGAGAGGGGGCGGCGAAGGTGCGCCAGCAAACGGCGACGCTCACCAGAGAGCAGGAATTGCGCTTCTGGCAGGAACGCTCGCAGCACTTACGCCAACGCCAGGCCGCGCTGAAGGCAGACGCCCCGTCGGCACAGTGACGGCGGTGCATTTCCACACTTCTACCATTGAACAGAAGGAGCGCGAAGAAGTAGCCGCATGATCTTGCCCAAAGACCGGGACCCCCGCCTGATCACCCTGCGGCGCGGCGGCGCCTTGACGGACGCCGATCATCACCTCCTGGCCGTGTGGGCGGCCGATTGCGCGCAGCACGTGCTGCATTTCTTCGAGCAAGCCCGCCCCGACGACGACCGGCCGCGCCGAGCCATCGCGCTGGCGCGGGCCTGGGCGCGAGGCGAGGTGACGATGACCGTGTCCCGCGCTGCCGCCGGCGCCGCCAATGCCGCGGCCAGAGATCTCTCCGGCGCGGCGCGAGCAGCGGCTTACGCCGCCGGCCAGGCCGCGGCCGTGGCGCATGTGGCAGCGCATGACCTGGGGGCAGCAGCCTACGCCATCAAGGCCGCACGCGCGGCGGCTCCCCAAGCTGAACGCCAGGAGGCGGCCCGCCGCGAACGCCAATGGCAGCGCGCCCAACTTCCCGACGCCATCCGAGAACTCGTGCTCGACGACCAGAAGTTACGCAACGCGATATGCTGGTTCGTATTCGAGGACTGATCCGCGCTCGGCCCGTCGCGACAGCCCAACCAGTGCGTGAGGCGCGGCGCCAATCGCCGCGCCTCACATGCACCGTCAGGGAGTGAGGAGACTGTCTCGCTCCCGTATCCCACTCTCAGCCTACTTTGTTCCCACAACTGCCACAGAACTTGGATCCCGGCTGCAGCGTCGCGCCGCAATTGGTGCAGAAGCCGCTGCCGGCCAACTTCTGGCCGCAGTTATTGCAGAACTTGGCGTCAGCCGGGTTCGGCTTGCCACAGGCGGAACAGGCCACCATCGCGCCGCCGGCCGCGGCCGGCGCGCCGGCCGGTCGCTGCGCCTGCTGCTGGCCCGCGCCCATCAAGGTCTGCGCCATGGCCGCGCCCAGGCCCAGGCCGGCGCCCAATCCCAGGCCGCCGGTCGCTTCGCCGCCGGCGCCGCCGGGCTTATTCGCCATCTCACGCAAGCCCTCGGCCATGTCATACTTGAGCAGCTTGTCCACATCGCCCACGGCGCGGATGCCGGCGCCCCGGTCAATCGCCTTTTGCACTTCTTCGGGCAGACTGATGTTCTCCACGAAGAGCGCTTTCAGCGTGATGCCCAGCGCGGCGAAGTCGTCGCCCATCTTGGCTTTGCCGCCGGCGCCCAGCTCGTCGTACAGGCGCGGCAGGTCCAGTACCGACTTGGAGACTTCCCCCAACAGGTCGGTCAGGCGCGAGACGATCATCCCCTTCAGGTAGCCGTCTATCTGACTGGTCGCATACAGGCCCTGCGTGCCGACGACCTTGGCGACGAAGAGCTGCGGGTCGCTGATCTGGATGGCGTAGCGGCCAAAGGCGCGGATACGCACGATGCCGAAGTCCGCGTCGCGCATGGTGATCGGCTCGGTAGTGCCCCACTTCATATCAATGAACTCGCGCAGGTTGACGAAATAGACCTCGGCCTTGAAGGGCGTCTGCCCGCCGAAGGGGATGCTCAACAGGCCGGTCAACAGCGGGATATTCTGCGTGGTCAGGGTGTGCCGGCCGGCGCCAAACACATCCAACGCCTTGCCATCGCGGAAGAAGACCGCCGCCTGGCTCTCGCGCACGATCAACTGCGAGCCGAGTCGGAAATCGCCAGAGCCGGATTCCGGCAGGCGATGCACCATCTCACGCCCGGATTCGTCGAAATACTCAATCACATCGAAGATTCTTGGCATCGTATGTCCTCCTGAAAATGACCTGGGCTATGCCACACCTAGAGCGTCGTCGCGCCGGTCTTCTGGATCGCTTCCTGGCGCTTGGAGAAGAGATCGTTGAATTGGGTCATGATTTGGACGAGTGCCTTAATGGCCGCGCCGATGTCGCCGCCCTTGTCAATCGCCTCGCTGACTTTGTCCACGCCGGCGCTCACCGCCGGGACGCCATCCAGCAGGCCGGCGTCGAAGGCATAGAGCTGATCCAGCTCGTTCTCCTTCACCTTGACCGCGTCGAACAGGCCGGCGTAGCCATACGTGGCCGTCTTGATGCGATCCATCAAGGTTTGCAGCTTGGTCACGGCCCGCTCCAGATCGTCGGTGAAGAGGATCTGGCCGGCGTTGATCAGCGCGATCTGCAATTCGCCCAGCCGGCGGCGCTGCTGATCCAAATCCGCCGCGATCTTCTGGCGCAGCAGCTTGTCGGCTTCGCGCCGTTGCTCTTTCTGCTTATAGCCCTTGTAGCCGGGGATCTTGCCCATCAGCTTCTCAAATCCACCACGCTGATCGTCTACGAGCTTGTTGAAATCCATGTCCGAGAACCTCCTTACGCTTTGTCGGGGGTCTACACCCCACCCGATGCCTTGTCGTTCTGCCGGCTATGACAGGAAGATTTCCGTGCCACAGTAGGGGCAGCGCACGATGCCTTTGCCGGCCAATTCGATCTGTCCCCCACAGTTGGGGCACTTGCTGCTCTTCAGTTGCGAAGCCTCACGCGAATACAAAACGCCTTCATCCCAGCGAATGTAGCCGCTGAAAAGACCCTTGCCCACCAGGTCATAGATCATTCCCTTCACCTGGTCACGCGACGCGCCCAACTCTAATGCCACATCCGCAACCTGCACCTTGCCACGCGCCGAAACCATTTCCAGGATGCGCCGCTGCTTGCGGATGACCGCCAACTCCTTCTCTTCGCCGCGCCCCTTGATGAAGAGATAGACGCCGGCCCCGATGAGCGGCAAAATGAGGACCAGGGCGATGCCGAAGCCCAGGATCGCGCCGGCCTGACTGACCTGTTCGCCGGCAATGCCCGAGAGCAGCCAGGCCCCGGCGATGATCGCCCCGATGACGCCGGCGGCGATGAGAATGACGCCCACGATTCTGCCCGTATTTGACATGCCTTCGCGCTCCTCCTGCGTGATACTACGTAGTTCGCCGTGCGCTGGTTGCCTGCCGGCGCTCACCCCGCGCCGCGCCCGCCGCCTCCTCCGCCGCCCCCACCACCGCCTCCGCCGCCGCTGAAGCCGCCGCCCCCGCCGGAGCTGCGCGGTGCGCTGGAGAGCGTGCTGGACGCCGAGTCGAGCATTGAAAAGAGGCCGCTGCTCATAGACTGCAGCGAAGTGAACATGCCCGAACTCATGTTGTCCAGCGAGGGAAGGCTCGCGCCCCCCGGCGCTCCGCTGCGGCCGGTCAACGCGCCGCCGAAGCCCTCGCCATGTACCCCGCGCCCGTAGATCGGCGAATATGGGATGAACCAGCCCGGCGCCGGCGCGTCCACCGCGGCGAAGGTCCTGATCCAATCCTTCTCCAAACCGAAGGCGATGGTGTACGGCAGATAGCGGTCGAAGAGCGCCGTCGCCTCTTTCACGTTCTCATACTTCTCGATCTGCTCCAGATAGCGCTTGAACGCGCGCCACTTGGCGTGTTCTTCCGCGCCGCGCGCGCTGCGCGCGGCCATGAAGTTGCCAACGATCAGCAAGCCGGCGAAGACTGCCCCCAGGCTGGCGGGCAAGCACATAGCGAATTGCGTGTAGTTCGCCAGCGCAGCCTGACCGATGAAGCCCAGGAAGAAGACGCCCACCAGGCCGATCCCACCCAGAGCCATATACTTCTGGCGCGCCGTCTGCGGATTGCCGCGGAACAATCCGCGTTGGGTAACCTCTTTGTAGAGTCCCGACTGCACCGCCGACAGGGTGCGGTAGAATTTTTCGCGCAAGTCCGAGAGCCGGCGCTCGCTGCCGCGCCCGAACATGCCGCGCACGATCTCCTGCTCGTAGGGGAGCAGCTTCGCCTCGCGCTGCTCCAACTTGTACAGGAAGTCCTTGCGGACGCCGATGCCGAACGCGCCCGGCTCCTGCAATTCCTGCATACTGATGACGCCGCGCCGGGCCAGGTCCACGATGGTCGCTACCGTGTCGGCCATATCGGCGCGTTCGTCCAGCAGCACGCCGGCGACCGCCGGCGGCAGGTCGGAGGGCGGCTCGTTGATATATTCGGCCACCAGACCGGCCGGCGCATCGCGCCCCCGGCTGTCCCAGAGCAGATAGAGGCCCACCGCGCCGGCAATGATGATCAGGATGCTGAAGACCAGCACACCCAGATTGATCACCGGCCCCCAGGTGTCCTGAAAGGCCGCCTTGCGGTCATAGGCCGCCTGCCACGTCGGCGCGGAGCCGGCAATGACGCCATGCGGGAACTGCACGCGCACTTCCAGCTCAACGTTCGAGGCGACGCGACCATTCGCCGTGAAGAGTACCGTCTTGGGGTCAAGCTGTTTCCAGGTCGCCGGCGCGCCATAGCTGGCGACGACCAATTGATCGGCGTTGAAAGCCGCCGGCAAATTCACGCGCACCTGGCTGGAAGTGATCGGTTGATCGCGCTCGGCCGAGATGGCTTTCCAGTACAACTGGTCGCCGCCGGCATAGTAGCGCATGCCCCCCTTGACCGTGTAGCGCAACGCCCAGGTGCGCTGGGCATTGCTGGTCGGCGCGAAATGCCAGGTAATGGTCAGCCGATTGTTCTCCGTCTTGGTCTCGAATGTATTCGCCGCGCCTGTGCTGGTCTGCGTGTACGCCTGATTCCCCTCCCAGACCTGCACGTCCGTGATCTGATTCAAGCGATCCAGAGGGATGTCGGCGTAGACATAGCGAAATGTCCCCGACGTGAAAGCGACGGTCTGCGTTTCGACGACCTGCATATCGCCATTGGGCAAAACGGTGATCTCTACATTGAAAACTTCCCAATGATAAGCCTTGTCTTGAGCTACCGCTGCGCCGGCGCCGGCGAGCAACAGCACGGCCGCCACGATCAGGACGAGCCAGCCTCGGGTTACGCGCATCTTCATTCTCCCCCTTTCACTTGGGATCGCCCTTATGTTATCGCGCGATGCGCCAACCTGCGCATGATGTTACGCCGACGGCACGCTGACAGCTTTCTGACGCGCGACGCGCACGGATTAGTTTCATTCTACCATAAAGCGGCTTTGGTGTCCATCGGCCGGCCGCGCCGGCCGGCGACAATTGGCATTCCCCTAATTTGACATCTCCGCCATCCCGTCTACAATGTGACCGCGCAGTCACATGACCGGCCGGTCACATGACTGGATAGTCACAATCACGCGTGGGTGTCAGCCGATGCCGCACCAGACCTTTTTCAATCTGCCTGAAGAGAAGCGGAAACAAATCCTCGATGTCGTGATTGACGAGTTCGCGGAGAACGACTACGACAGCGTCTCGATCTCGCGCATCGTGGCGCGGGCCGGCATCGCCAAGGGCAGCTTCTACCAGTATTTCGCCGGCAAAGAGGACCTGTACGCGTATCTCCTGGGCCTGCTGGTCGAGGCGAAGACGCAGTTCATGTCCCTGGACCACCCCGACCCGCAACACATCGGCATCTTCGCCTATCTGCGCTGGACAGTAGAAATCGGCGTCGCTTTTCAGGTGCGATACCCACAGCTCAGTCGCGTCGGGTTGCGGATGGTGAACGGCGGCCCAACACCCAGAGGTTTCGAGGCGCAGACGCGCCAGATGAGCGTGGACTTCTATCGCCGGCTGGTGCAGGTGGGCCAGGCCCAGGGCGACATCGCGCCCGATGTGGCCCCCGATCTGGCGGCCCTCGTCTTCGACGCCGCCCTGACCGGGGCCAGCCGGCACATCCTGGAGCGCATGGAAACCGAGGGGCTGGCCTCGCTACGCGAGGGTCGGGCGCTCCTTGAGTCGCCGCGCGTGAAAGAGCTATTGAATCAGTTATTGAATATCCTGGAGCACGGCCTGGGTCGGCATACCGACCCATCTGATACGACAAGGAGGGCGATGAATGGGTAGAACCATCAAGATGGCGTGGCGCAATATGTGGCGCAACTGGCGCCGCACTTCTATCGCGTTGGCGGCCATCGCGCTGGGAGTGATGTTGTTGGTGATGATGGACGGCCTGATCCGAGGCTCCGATCAGGCCATCTTCGGCAATGCGGTGAAACTGTATGGCGGCAACGTCCTGGTTCACGCGCCGGGCTATCGGGAGAAAGCCGGCCGGCAACCCCTGCTGCCGCTGGCCGACCCCGACGCGGTCGTAGCCGAAGCCAGACGCCAACCCAATGTGTTGGCCGCTGCCAAACGCATCACCACCGGCGGCATGGTCACCAGTCGCGACGCGACCTACCCGGTGCAGATCACCGGCATCGAGCCAGCCGTCGAAGCGCCCGTGAATTTGCAGGCCGCGAATGTCAGCCAGGGGCGTTTCTTGCAGACCGACGACTCGGACTCGATCTTCATCGGCAAGGGATTGGCCGACCTCCTGCAAGCTTCCGTAGGCGACCGCATCGTCCTGGCCGGCCGCAGCAAGAACGAGACCATGCGCCAACGCACCATGACGATCATTGGCGTCTACGATCTGGGTCTGGCCGAAGCGGAGCGGAGCATGGTCTTCGTCTCGCTGGCCGAGGCGCAAAGCCTGTACAACCTGCGCGATCAGGCGACGGCCGTGAGCATTTCCTTGCAACGAGTCGGGCAAGAGCCGGCCCTGGTCGCCGCGCTGACCAGGGCGCTGCCCAACTACGAGGTGGACTCCTGGCAGTCCTTGAAAGCGGACATCCGTCAGGCGATGGATGCGAAGATGGCCTACACCAGCATCTTTGGCCTGGTGGTCGTCTTCATCGGCTGTTTTGGCATCTTGAATCTGATGATGATGGCCGTCTTCGAGCGCACGCGCGAGATGGGTGTGCTGGCCGCGTTGGGGATGAAAGCGCGCGGCGTAATGGGCCTCTTCCTGCTGGAGGGGTCATTGATCGGTCTGGTTGGGGCGTCGGCCGGCTGTATCCTCGGCATCGGCTTGATGTTGTGGCTTGGCCGCACGGGCATTGACATCTCCTTCGCCTCAGGCATGGGAGAGGCCACAGCGCTCCTGGGATCGCGCATGTATCCCATCCTCATCCCGGCGGATCTGCTCGGCCGGGCGATCACGGCGGCGGTCATCGCGGCGCTGGCGTCGCTCTACCCGGCATGGCAGGCTTCACGCAAAGAGCCGGCGCAGGCGCTGCATCATATCTGAGCGCCGCACTTCGCGGCAAGGGGACTGTCAGGGAAGTGAGAGAAGAAGGAGAATCGCGAGATGGCATTGGGTAAATTATGGGTCATTGGCCTGCGCGACCTGGCGCGCAATCGCCGGCGCTCGCTCGTGACGCTGCTGGCGGTGGCCCTGGGTTTGGCGTTACTGATGTTCATGCACGGTCTGGTCTCCGGCGTCATCGAGGATACGCTGCAGAACGGCATCCGCCTCGAAACCGGCCACGTCCAGTTGCGCGCCCCTTCCTATGACCGGGTCAAGCTGAGCCTACAATGGAAGGACCTCCTGGAGAACGCCGACGCGCTGGCCGCGCGCGCCGCCAGACTACCCGAAGTGCAGGCCGCCGCGCCGGTGCTATGGGCCGGCGGCGCGCTGAATACGGCCGACGAATCGGCCGGCGTGCAGATCTATGGCGTGTCGCCGGATGCGGGCATCTATGCGCCCATCCGCGAATCGCTCATCGCCGGCGCGTTCCTCTCGGCCGAAGAGCGGGATGGCGTCGTCATTGGCAAGCGGATGGCCGACAGCCTGGGGCTGGGCGTGGGCAGCAAGGTCAATCTGGTCGTCATCAATGGCGATGGCAAGCCGGCCGAAGCTACCTACACGGTGCGCGGCATCTTCGCTTCCGGCGTGCCGGCCTTTGACGACAGCTCGATCTTCATGGCGCTGGACAAATTGCAGGCCTTCACCGGCTCCGCCGGCCACGCCAGCGCGGTGGTCATCTTGCTCAAAGAGCAGAGCCAGACCGACAAAGTAGTCGCGGCCCTGGGAGATACCGGCGCGCAGGCGCTGAGTTGGCGCGAGTTGAATGCAGTGCTCCTGCAGACGATGAACACCGCGATGGGCTACTACGTCATCATGGACATCATCGTCATGCTGGTGGTGGCGGTCATCATCGCCAACACGCTGCTGATGGCCGTCTTTGAGCGTATCCGAGAAGTGGGCATCCTGGGCGCGCTGGGCATGCGGCGTGGTCAGATCATGCTGATGTTCTTGATCGAAGCCGTCGTCCTGGGATTGGCCGGCATCCTGGTAGGGATCGGCCTGGGTTCGGCCATCGTCGCCTACATGGGCAAGGTGGGCATCTACATGGGCGACATGGGGTCGGTCGCCTCCGGCATGGCCATGGGCACGAACCTGTACACCCGCTTTGATTGGCCCACCTTCGCATCGCTGGCTTTCTGGACGCTCATCATCATCCTGGCCGCCTCGCTCTATCCCGCCTGGTTCGCGGCGCGCCGCGAGCCAGTAGACGCCTTGCGCGCCTTGTAGAAGGAGTCATCAAGATGCCTATCATTCAAGTGGAAAACGTGATCAAGACCTATCGTATCGGCGCGGTTGAGACGCGCGCCCTGGCCGGCGTCAGCCTGAATATCGAGGAAGGCGAATTCACCGCCCTGGTGGGGCCGTCCGGCTCCGGCAAGACGACGCTGCTGCAACTAATGGGCTGCCTGGATCGGCCGGACAGCGGCACGGTCAAGCTCAACGGCCAGGACGTGACGCGCTTGAAGTCCAATCAGCGCGCCGACCTGCGCCGCGCCAAGATCGGGTTCATCTTTCAGTTCTTCGCCCTGGCGCCAGTGCTGAATGCCTATGAGAACGTTGAGCTGCCCCTGCTGCTCAATGGCGTCGCCGGCAAGGAGCGGCGCGCACGCGTCCTCGCGCTGCTGGATGCCGTCGGATTGGCCGGCCGCGCCCAGCATCGCCCCGATCAGATGAGCGGCGGCGAGCAGCAGCGCGTCGCCATCGCCCGCGCCCTGGCCCCCCACCCGCTCTTGGTCCTGGCCGACGAGCCGACCGCC
>CAIQJD010000243.1 GCA_903872005.1 uncultured bacterium
ACTCTTTCCCTACACGACGCTCTTCCGATCTCGTCGCGGTGCGCGTCGGCGTGGGCGCCACGCCGGTGGCCGTCGGCGTGCCCGTCGCGCCGCCGGCGCCAGTCAAATTCAACAAAGTCGTCACGGCGCTATGCCACTGAGCGGTCTCGTTCGCCACCACCTGGCCGGCGCCTTCCCCGATGAGGAATGAGACGGTGTCATTCTCCGCCGGCCCGTCCTTCTGCGGCGTCTCCGAATCGTCGCCGCTCACATCCATCGTGTAGGCCGAGTCCGGCGGCGCCGGCACAAAGGCGCGCGTCTGCCCGCAGATCACGCGCACCCCATCCACAACGATGAAGGCGGCCACCCACGTGCCGTTGGGAACGTTCTGCCCATTGAGCTTGACCGTGCCCCAGAAATGGTTGGCCGGCGGCGGAACGGCCAGGGCCGGCTGAACCAACAGCAGCGTCAGCAACAGCGCCCCGCCGAGGCCGGCAAGTGCATGGGCGACGCGTGTCAGGCGCGCCCGGCAAAACAACTTATCCTCACCCATAGCTCATCTTGTCTTAGTTCGTGATCGTCAACGTGCAATCCTGGTTGACGTAGATCCAGTACGCCTTGCCCGGTCGCAATTCCGTCAGCGTATTGGCCCAACTTGGCAAGGTAACATCGTAGCTCTTCCATCCCAGCGTCGCGGCATCATACTCGAAGACTTTCGTATATTTGCCCGCAATGGACGAGAGCGCGGCCGCGATAGGTTGCGCGTTCACGCGCGGGAAGCCGATCAGGTTCGCCCCGTTCTTCAGATCAATGTTCGTGCTGGGGTTGGCGCCGCCGACAGAGTCAAGCAGTCCGTCGGAATTCATGTAGACCCAAAAGCCCATCGTGATGTCAATGTTCTGCAAAGTATTGGCCCACGCCGGCAAGCTGACATCGTAGCTCTTCCAGCTCTTGGTCGCGCCGTCAAAGGCGAAGACCTTCGTGTACTGGCCGGTGATCGAAGCCAGCACATCGCCAATCGCTGTGCTGCCCGGCGCTAAGGGCACCGATATCAGATTGGCGCCGGCCTTCAGGCCCACCCCCAGCTCGGGGCTGCCGCTGCGCTTCGCCAACATCACCATGTGAATGTACTCGTCCCCATCGCCGCGACTGTTGATGCGAAAGTCGCTGCTGCCGGTCAGGCCGTTCGCCAGGCGCGCATCGTCAATGAAGAAAATGTGCTTGCGCCATGTGTTGGTGTTGCCCTTCGTCACGACGCCGGCCGTCGTCGAAACGCCCGCCGGGCCATCATAGTCCAGCGACCAGGTATCCGTGCCCTGATCGAAATAGGTCACGGTCACGGAGATAGGGTTCGTGCCGCCGTTGATGTAGCCATCGTCCACCTTGAACCACATATACGGGTTGCCGCCGGCCTGGTCCGTGCGCCGGGTAATCCAGCCTTCCTTCGTCCCGTTCAACATCGTCACGCCGCCGATGACGCCGGTGGCCGTCTCAATCTGATATTCGGTACAGCCGCTCGAACAGGTGCTGCGATAGCTCGCGGCTTTGGTGCGCCCGCCGGATACGTTGTCGTCCTGCTTCAAGAAGAAGCTATAGTTCCCTTTGTGCGGATAGTAGGTATAGCCGGTCTCGCGCAGCGCCACCCAGATTTCCGGCGTGGTATTGGCGTCTTTGCCCAGATAGCGGTTGGCGAAGCGCAACGCCTCCCAACGGGTGGGGTCATTGTCGTTGAAGGTGTCCGCGCCCATGGCGAGATAGTCGGCGCGCAGGCTCAAGCCGGCGAGCATCGCCCAGTACTGCAAGATCGGATCGGTCAGGTAGAACTTATAGGTCTCGAAGCCGATGGGGACGGTGGTCGAATAGGAAATCGTCGGATCGTCGAGATAGGCTTTGTAGAAGTTGCTGGCCGCATCATCGCGCCGCGTGACCTTGTTGATGTCCGGCTTGAGGCCATTGCCCTTGAAGCCGACGCCCAACGGGCCGGCGTACTCGCCAATGGTGCGCCGCTCCGAGTCATGCACGTAGGTGGGATAGTGCTGCGTCATCACCGGCTTGTTGGGAAACGCCGTCTGATAATAGCTGATGATGTTCTTCATGTAGGTTTCCCACTGGTACTGCCCCAGGCCGGCGTTGGACAGGCAGGTCTCCAACAAGTTGCCCGAATTGGGCTGCACCGGCTGATTCTCGCCGTCCACGCCGGTCGCCACTTCGATCCAGGCCACGCTATCGTTGCTGCCGTAGCGCTCGCCAAGTTTCTGGATCAGGCGCTGATAGTCGGTCTGGAAGCTGGAGTACCAGTAAGCCGGCACATTGAAATAGCGCCCGTCAATGTCCTGGCACGTGATCTTCGGCAGATAGTTGGGCGCGACGTTGCCGCGCACCAACGGGTCATAGCTGCTGGCCCCGATGAAGGCAATCACTTCCAGGCCGACGGCCTTGCCGTTGGTCGCCTCGCCGGCAATCCAGTTATCCACATTCGTCCAGTCATAGACGTTCTTGGAAAGCTCGATGTCTTTCCAGGCGAAGCTCATGTGGCCGCCCACGAAGAGGCCCGGATAATCGGCCAGCTTGTAGCGATTGGGGTTCGAGTCGTAGAAGATATACACGCCCGGCCGCGTGACCTGGGTCTTCCAGGCCGCGTTGACGCCAGCCGGCTCATCAGTCATCTCCGGCGCGGCCGCTTCCGCGGCCGGCGCGGCGCCCTCTTGCGCCGGCGGGGCCGCCAAAGCAGCCGACGTCATGAGCAAGCTCATGAGCGAGAGTATACAGAGTGCAAAGAAGAAGCGATTCCTCATCTATGCGTTCCACCTTTCTGTCCTACGTGACGTTTATATAGACGATGAAGGAGCCAACCCGTTACGGGTAGCTCCTCATTTCCAACACGATAGCCTGGCGCCGGCCCAGGCCCCGCATGCCAATGCCCGGCCGCGCCGCGCCCTATAGCCCTGCCGCTTCCAGCCGTCAGGCGCGTCCGCTGCCGGCGTCAACGAGCTGCACCACCAGCTCCGGCCCTTCTCCGTACACTTCGCCGGCGTACCCGCCCCAACGCTGCGCGATCCGAAAGCCATGCCGCTCCATCAGCTCCACGAATTCGGCGGGATAGTACCCGCGCATGACGATATCCATGCTCGCTTCGTCCTTCAAGGCGTCCTCTTCGTAATAGCGATAGGTGAGGCGCGGATACATGATCAACTGCGTCGGATGGACGCGGCGAATGCTCTCGTAAGCGACCAGCCGGCCGGCGCCCCACGGGCGCTCGTAGTCCACCGTCTCCCGCTGGCGTTCCGCCCACCTGCGCCGCAGCGTCTCCTCGTCCGCCAGAGGCCGAAAGGCGTTGAGGATGCACGCGCCGGCCGGCGCCAGATGCCGGCGCACCGTAGCGAAGAGGCCATCCACCTGCGCGTCAGTCTCCAGATTCTGCATCACGCGGAAGGGCGCGAGGATCAGGTCAAAGCGCCGGCCCAGGTCGAGCCGGCAAATATCGCCCACTTCGACCGACGCGCGCGTCGTCGGGATCTGCTGCGCCGCCAGCTTCTCGCGACAGATGGCGATCATCGCCTCGGACAGATCCACCCCGTGCATCTGCGCGCCATGCGCCGCCAGGGGCAGCAGGACGCGCCCCGTGCCGCAGCCGAGTTCCAGAACGCGCGCCGCCGGCCCCGGCAAGCGCGCCATATAGAACGGGATATCCTGGCCGTCAAAGGGGCTGGGCTGAAGATCATAGAAACGCGCCGCGGCGGCGCGCATATCGAGCATCTTCGGCGCCCCTGTGTCAGTCTCCGTCGTCATCTCTGCTCACCCGCCGGCCCGGCTAAACCAGGCTCAACACCTGATGCCGCTGCCCCGACTCCACCAGCTTCTCGGCCAGGAAGACCGCGCGCAGCCCTTCTTCGCCGCCCACGTCGGCCGGCCGGCCGGCCGACACCGCGCTCACGAAAGACTCCAGCTCGGCGCGCAGCGGCTCCTTGCGCTTCACCTCGTACTTAATCATGCGCCCCTCGCTGACGCCCATCAGCGCCGCGGCTGTCTCCCAATGGCCGTTGAAGAAGCTGTTCTCGTGAAAGTAGAGGTCTTGCGTCAGGTAGTTGACCAGAAACATGCCGCGCTCGCCAATGATGCTGAGATCGCGGATCTTCGTCGGCGTCAGCCAGTTGATGTCCAGGACGCCCACGACGCCATTCTCGAACTTGAGCACGCCGGAGAGGAGGTCTTCGTGGGTGGTGTGAATCTCACGTTCCGTTTCGGCGTAGACGCTGACAACGCGCGAGCCGGTCAGGTATTCCATGATATTCAGCTCGTGAGTCGCCAGGTCGAAGACGACGCCCACGTCTTCAATGCGCGGCGGGAAGGGGCCAACCCGGCGCGCGTGAAGCTGGAACATACGCCCCAACTGGCCGGCGTCCAATTGCCGCTTCAGCTCCAGGATCGCCGGGTTGAAGCGCTCGA
>CAIQJD010000244.1 GCA_903872005.1 uncultured bacterium
AGTCGGCGGCCGGCAGGCCGGCGATCTCCGCGATGGCCGCGCCAATTCGCCGGCCGCTTTCCGCATGACCGTCGGCGCTGTGGTACAGAGACAACGGATAGCTTGGCGCGTCGGCGAACCAGTAGAGCATCTCGACGCGGTTGGCCGGCGGCTGTGCGCCGCCCCAGTAGGGCGCGCCGGCCTCGACCAGCAGGTAGGGATAGAGACAGGTTTGCCAACTGCCTTGATAGCGCGGGTCGCTTTGGCGGCGGCCGGTCTTCCAGTCCACAATCATGGCGCGTTGGCCGCATTCCACGGCCAGCAGGTCGAATTTGGCGACCAGGCGATAGTCGCCCCAGGGGATAGAGAGGGACAACTCGGCATGGCGCTCGGCGGGCAGGTCGGGCGGGCTGTCCAGGTAGGCTTCCCACCAGGCGCGCAGGGGCGAGTCAACCGCCTCGCCGGCGAGGGCGCGTGCGACGTCTATGCCGGCGAAGTGCTGGCGCATGAGGCGGTGAAAGCGTTGGCCGAGTGTGAGGCCCTCTTCCATGCCAGTCGGGCGCGCCGGCCACTCCAGCCCCTCGATCCAGCGCAGGTAGAAGCGCCGACGACAGTCATCGAAGTCGGTGAGGGCGCTCTGGCTAAATTGGAAGTTGGCCGGCAAGGCCGGCCGGGCAATGACCATCGTTGACCGTCGTATGCGCCAACAGGCGGATGTAGCTACATCATACTGGCGTTCGGTGAATTGTCAACAGCGACGCCTGTCCGGGCATGCGCCGTTTCAGCGTTTGGGCCGGCGTCGGATTCAGAAGCGTAGCAGCGTCATGGCGAGCGCTTGCATGTAGTCGAGCAGCTCTGCTTCAGTCACATGCTCGTCCGGCCCGTGCGCGACTTCGAGACGACCCGGCCCGCAGGCTACCGCCGGCACGCCGCGCGCCGTGAAGTGGCGGATGTCCAGGAAGCCGGGGCAGAGCAGGAAACGCGCCGGCCGGCCGCTCACTTCGCGTAACGCCTGGGCCAGGGCGCGACAGCCGGGTTCGTCCGGTTCGGTCAGCGCCGGCGCTGCTTCTAGCCAGACCTCGAACTCTACGTCCAGGCCGCCGGCGCGCATGGTGTCGCGTACGGCAAACAATTCGGCGCGTGCCTCGGCCAGGGATTCCTCCGGGATCGGCCGGCGGTCAAGCGTGAAGTGGCAATGGCCGGGGATGATGTTGAACTTCTCGCCGCCGGCCATCTGGCCGCCTAACGCCAGGGTCGAGAACGCGGCGCGCGGATCTTCCACGGCGAAGCGGCTCTGTCGCGTTTCCACCGTCTTGCGTAGCGCGACCAGGGCCTCGGCGACCGGCAGCATGTCCTCGAAGGCATTGCGGCCCAGGTGGGGCAGCGTCGAATGCGCCGCCTTGCCGCGCACCACCACATTGGCTACCAGGGCCCCTTTGGAGGCGTTCCAGATGTCGCCCGACGTGCATTCGGGCATGATCATGAAGGCCATCTGACCCGCGTCCAGCCGGCCGGCGCGGAACAGATAGCCGATGCCGGTCTCGCCGCCGCTCTCTTCATCAGGGGTGAGCGTCAACGTGAGCCGGCGTTTGGGCGCAAGCCCCAGGTCGCGTAGCGCCTGCAACGCGCCCCAGATGGCCGCCAGCCCGCCCTTCATGTCGGCCGTCCCGCGGCCATAGATGCGGTCGCCGGCGTGGCGCGGCTGATACTGGTCGGCATGATTGGCCGGCACGACGTCGAAATGGCCGTGCAGATGCAGCGATCGGCCGGGCTGCGCGCCGCAGGAGCCGATGAGGGCCAGACGCGGGTAGGCGACGCCATCAATGCCATAAGGACGCAATGCCGCCGGCGGCACGTGGACGGTCTCCACGGCGAACCCCACCTGCTCGGCGCGGGCGCGCAGGAGATCTACGATGGCGACATAGTTGTCGCCGGGCGGATTGGGCGTGGCGATGCCGACCAGCTCTTCGAGCAGACTGACGACCTCTTTCTGTCGCGCCGCCAACGCGGCGCGCAGCGCGTGCAAATCCGCGTCCATCAGATAACCTCCGTGCCCGGCCATGCTCAAGCCGGGCGCTCCGCATCATCTTCTTCCGCCAATTCGCGCAGGATGCCAACGATTGGCGCCATCACTGCGGCGCGATCATAGCGCCCGCCGACGCGCGCCGTGCGTGCCCAACTGATGACCAGGTTGCGCCGCGCGCGCGTGATGCCTACGTAGAGGAGGCGCAGGCGCTCGGCGATCAGCTCCAGGCGGGCTTCGTGGGTGGGCGACCGGCCGGCCGGTCCGACCGGCGCGCGGCCGGCCAGGGAGCGCGTCAGGGCCGCGACTTCGGCCTCGGTGTCCGCGCCCTCCAGGATGTTGGGGCCGTTCACCCTACAGTCCTCCAAGATGAGCGGGAGCCAGTCACGGGTGCAGGAGATCAGGTAGACGAGATCCCATTCCAGGCCCTTCGCCTTGTGCATGGTGGCGATGGTGATGCGGCCGGGTTGCGGCTCGAAGCCCAGCTCGCCGCGGCCGGCGACGTTGAGGCCGCGCGCGCTGAAAGCGATCTCGTGAATTTCACGGGCCAGGTCGGGGAGGCGCAGGGCCGGCATGTCGTCGGCGACGCGGCGGGCCAGCACGGCCAGTTGTTGTACCACGGCCAGATCGAAGGGGCTACGGAATAGCTCCGTCCCGATGGTCAGAAGCAGCTCGTCGGCCGGCAGGACCGCGGCGCGCGCCCAGCGGGCGACGCGCGCCGCGAACTGATCTATGACGACGTGTTCGTCGAGTTTGGTCTCCTGGCGCGGCGGCAGGGCGTCGCGCCGGCGCGCGCCTTCGGGAGGGAAGAGCAGCGCTTCGGGCCGGCAACTGCTGATGAGGCGCTCAATGTGTGCCGGGTCTGCTTCGGCCGGCGTCGTGAGGATGCCGGCGTCGGTCAGGGCATGGAAGAGCGCGCCGAGCCGGCGGGCATCGGCCGGCTCGGCCAGGAAGTCGAGGGTGTGAGAGAGCGCCTGCGCGACATGGCGCGCGCTGGCCGGCGTGCGGAGCAATTCGTCAAAGGCGACGCCCCGGGAGCGCAGTATCTTGCCCAGCTCGTTCCCCAGGTCGTTGGTGGGGAGGAGGATCGCCAGGGTGCGCTCCGGGTAGCGCGCGGCATACTGGGCGGCGCGGGTCGCGGTGTCGGCCAGCTCTTCCTGCCAGGTGTCGAACTCGCGATTCAGGACGAGGCAGGGCGTTTCGGTCGGTGGGTTCGGCTGTGGATCGCCGGCGTCGGTGGGGCGGATGATCTGGTACTCGAAGGCCCGCGTCCGAATGTCGGGTTCGGGGTAGCGTTCGCAGACCCAGCGCGCCAGGGCATTGGCGAGGTAGAGGATGGGGCGGGCGCTGCGGCCAGATTGGTCGAGGCCGATGGCGCGCACGTCGGGCCGGCGGCTGAAGCGGCGGAAGTAGCGCGGATCGGCCGAGGTGAAGGTGGCATTGATGGCCTGATTGGGGTCGCCGACGCGGGCCCAGTTGCCGTCGGGGCCAGTCAGTAGCTCCAGGATGCGCTCTTGTAGCGGCGACGAATCCTGCGCTTCATCCTCCAGGATATAGGGCCAGCGCTGGCGCAGGGCCGGCACGAGGCCGGGGTTGTCTTCCAACAGGGAACAGGCCAGCCAAATCAGGTCGTCGAAATCCAGGGCGGCGCGGGCCTGGACCTGGGTCTGGTAGAGGGAGTAGATCTCGGCGCCCATGCGCGCCAGGAGTTGTTCGCCCGATTCGGGGAGCCGGTTCAGGCGCTCCATGAGGACATTGGGCGGGGTGCGACCGAGTTTGGCGGTGCGGATGACGGCGGCGGCGATGCGGCCGGTCTGGTCGCGCCACTGCCGGCGCAGCCAGCCGTCGGAGCGCTCGCCGGCCGTGCCGCGCAAGAAGCTCAACCAGCGGTCCTGGCAACGCTCGGTCCAGCGGATCGTGGCGTCTATGCGAATGCCGTTGGTTTCGTTGTCATCGAGGACCTTGTAGTCGGTGTCGAGGCCGAGGATGGCGGCGTTCTCCTGCACCAGGAGATGGGAGAGAGAATGCAGGGTACGCACGTCGTAGCCGATCTGGCGCGGCAGGCCGCGCTCGCCCAGGAAGCCGGCGATCTTGTGCTTGAAGCTGGATGCTGCGGCGTTGGAGAAGGTGACGATGAGCACCTGGCCGGCCGGCCGGTCGGCGACGAGGCCGGCGGCGAGGAGCGAGAGAGTGGTCGTCTTGCCGCTGCCGGGCACGGCCGAGATCGCCATGCGTCCCCCACGATAGTCCATGACGGCGCGTTGCGCCTGGCGCAGTTGCATCATTGGGCTGCCTCCGGCGCGAAGGCAGCTAGGAGGGACGGGAAGAGGGGGCCGTCCTGGGTCTGGCCGAGCGAATCGAGGTCGCTGCCGCAGAGGAAGATCTGCCGGCGGCAGCGCTTGGTGAGGCCGTCGGTCATGCGCGCCAGGAGCCAATTCCGCAACGCTTCGTCCTTGCCTTCATCCCACAGGAGGCCGGGCGTCCACGATTCCCGCAGCACCAGGGCGTTGGTGAGGGGTTGGTGCGGCGGGCGCCACCACTGGCGCGAGCCGACATCCATCCAGAACTGGTAGTCTGAGGAGCGGCCCTCCAGCAGGTAGTTGTAGGCCGGCGTGATGAGCAGTTCGGCTGGCGCGGCCGGGTCGGCTTCGGGCGGGCGCACGTATTCGCCGGCGATGATGCCCTGGTTGATCATCTCGACGTAGGCGCGGCCGAGGGCCGGCGATTCGGGGCCTGCCGCGCCGATGGCGGCTGCGGAGAGGCGGAACTGACGGGCTGATTCTGTGAGGCGGGCGCAGGCGACGCGGCGTTCGGCGGAGCCGGCCGGCGACCAGAAAGCCGGCAGGAGCAATACTTCCAAAAAGAAGTGCTCTAGGAAATGGTCGAGGGTCTCCGAGGGAGCGGCCTGATAGTCGCGCAGCCATTGATACAGCCGTTCGTAGCTTTCGGCGATGGCGAAACCGATGCGCTCGCGATCTCTGACGCTCAGGGCATCGGGTGCGGCCAATGCGCCCTGCGGGTCGCGCACGCGTTGGGCCAGGAGCATGGCGCGCGGGAGGTCGAGGCCGGCCATCATGACGCTGAAGGCTTCGGCGATCTCGAAGGTCTGGGGGCGCGGCTGCCAATCGGGATGGGCCAGCAGCGCCAGGGTCAGCAGGCCACGCGTGACGGCATCGTCGCGGAAGCTGATCCAGCGGCGCATGAGCTGCACGGGGACGCCCAGGGCGCGCAGAGCATCTTGCAAGCCGAAGCGTAGCACAGCGTCGGCATACGGGCAGATGACGGCGATGTCGGCCGGCCGTGCGGCCTGTTCGTGGATCAATTGGGCGATGCGGCCGGCCGTCCAGGCGATCATCTCGGAGCGCAGGCCGGTCTGCTTGACTTCCGCGATGGCGGTCAGCGGGCCGGCCGGCTCTTGGGCCGGGGGCGCCTGTTTGAGCTGCGCGGCGACGGCCCGGGAAAGCCGGCGCATATCGGGATTGGCGATGAAGGCGTCTGGCAGCTCGATGTTCTGGCGGCAGGCGGTCGCGAGCCGGCGCGCCTGGTCCGGGTCTATGCCGAGGAGGATGCGGAAGCCGCCCCCTTCGTCGTATGCCAGCGCGCCCGAGTCGCAGGAGGCAAGGAGCCGGCGCAGCATATCCTGGGCGACCGGCACAGATTCCTCGACGTTATCGGCGATGACGTGACGATACTGGCGCGAAAAGTAGGACCAGAAGAGGGGCTGGGGTAGCAGCCGGCGCCAGAAGACTTCAACGGTCAGGGAGATGTCAAGGGCGCTGCGCTCCAGGCAGAGTTGTCGGAAGAGGTTGGCGCACTGCTGTGCCTGGTCATAGAGTGGGGCGCGCTGCGGGTTGACATCGGCGCGCGCCAGGCGCTCGCCGACTTCCGTGTGGGCGTAGCCATTGACCGCGGCGCGGTTGAGGTTGTCGAGGAGCTGGGAGGTGAGCCGGCGCGGGCGAATTCGCAGATCGCCGAAATAGCCCTTGTCACGCAAGGGTTGGGCGATCTGGTACATCAGGTATTGGGATGTTTCGTAGGCCAGGAAGGTCGGCTCGCGGATCGGCTCGCTGAAGCCGGCTTCGGCGGCGACGGCCGGCCAGAAGAGGTCTACCATCTGGCGCGCCAGGCCATAGTAGGTGTTGATCACCGGCCGGCCGTGCGGCCCCAGGCGCGCCTCGACCAGCGCGCGTTCCCAGGCCAGGCGGACGGCGCGATCGGGGACGAGGACGAGGATGGACTCGCCGCGCACCGGCTGGGCCAGGAGATGGATGAGCCGGCGTGTCAGGGCCACGGACTTGCCCGCGCCGGCCGGCCCGTGGATGAACAGCGTGTCGTTTTCGGCGCGCGGGCGCTCGATGATCTGTTGTTGTCGGTCGGTCAGGGCGAATTCCAACATGCGGAGCGACCTCAAGGGCATGGCGCCGCGGCGCTAGTCGAGCCGGCTGTGTACCAGGCGATAGGCGGCAGCCAGGATGATGCTGCCCAGGATGATCAGCGCCAGAACATCGGCCTGCAAGTCGGCGAGGCCGGCGCCTTTCAGCATGATGTTGCGAACAATGGTCATGTAGTGGCGCACCGGGAAGCACCAGGAGAGCCGGCTGAGCAGCCAGGGCATGTTCTTCACGGGCACCAGATAGCCGGAAAAAGCAACATTGAGTACGCCCACCAGGAAGACCATGAGGAGCGACTGCTGCTGGCTGACGGCGACGCTGGAGATCGTGAGGCCGATGCCCATTTCGGCCAGGATATAGAGCGCGGTCAGGCCGAAGAGGAGCAGCAGGGAGCCGCGCATCGGGACTTTGTAGATGAACAGATTGGCTGACAGCATGACGGCGAAATCGGTCAGGGCAATGACCATGACGGGGATGGCCTTGCCGATGAGCAGCTCGCTGCGGCTCAGGGGCGTGACCCGCAATTGCTCCATGGTGCCGCGCTCGCGCGCGCGGGCCAAGCCGAAGGAGGCGACCAGCATCGTGACCATGTAGACGATGAGGCCCAATTGCGCCGGCAACGTCGAGTAGCGATGGTTCAATTCCTGGTTATAGTAGATGACCGGCCGCACGTCGATGCCGGCCGTCGGGAGCGCCCCCCAACGCTCGGTGGCTATTTGCACCTGGGTGTGGGTCAGGATGCCCTGGGCCAGCCGTTCGAGGGTGAGGCCGACGATGACGTTGGAGCCGTCCACGAGGAGCTGCACCGCCGGCCGGCGGTCGCCGGCGGCCAAATCTGCGGCGAAGTTGGGCGGGATGATGACGATCATGTCGGCTTCGCCGGCGTCGAGGAGGCGCTTGCCGGCGTCGAGGCTTGCCGGCGTCTGGGTAACGTCCATCTGTGTTGAGTTGTTGAAAGCGGTTGTCAGGCTGCGGCTGATGCTGCTGTGATCCTGATCGCAGACGGCGACGCGCAGATGGTTCACGTCAGTGCTGGTAGCGGCGGCCAGCATGACGAGTTGGAAGAGTGGGCCGAACAGGACAAAGGGCGTGAGGAGCCGGTCGCGCCGGAAGTGAATCAGCTCTTTACGCACTAGGTTGAAGATTTGCGCCAGCATGATGGGCGTCTCCCGTCTACGCGACTCAAGCGAGGCGATCCTTAAAAGAGATGACCGCCAGGCTCAGCGCGGCCGCGCCGATGGCACAGAGGCTGAGGGCCGGTTTCCAGAGGTCGGCCAGGGTGTTGCCTTTGAGGAAGATGCCGCGCGAGATGGTCACGAAGTAGGAGGCCGGCAGGAGCGTCCCTTCGATGCGCGCCCCCAGGCCGGCCGAGGAGAGCGGGTCAATCAGGCCGGACAGGAAGAAGCTGGGCAGGAAGAAGACGATGAACATGGCGATCATGGCCGCTTGCTGGCTATCCAGGAAATTGGCGATGAGGAGGGCCAGGAAGTTGCTGGCGAAGAGAAAGTCGAGACCCAGCAACAAGAAGAGGCCGAAATTGCCCCGGAAAGGGACGCGGAACCAGAGGACGGCAACGCCGGCGGTGAAGAGGACGCCCAGAAGCCCGCTGAGCATGTAGGGGAGGCCCTTGCCGATGATCAATTCGACGCGGCCCAGGGGCGTGGATAGGAGCGATTCCAGGGTGCCCAGCTCACGCTCTTTGGCGAGGGCCTGGGCGGCGCTGAAGGCCGGCATAATGAGGACGACTGCCAGGAGGCCGGGGGCCATGCTGACCAGGGACTTGAGGGCCGGGTTATACCAGACCTTGTCTTCGATGGCGAAGAGGGCGCCGGCCGGCCGGAGTGTGACCTGTTGGGAATGTGCGGCCGCGCGGGCGGAAATCTCACCCAGGGCGCGCGCGGCGGTGTTGGGGTCGCTGCCGTCGAGCATGATTTGGATGGGCGCCGGCTGGCCGGCCAGAAGGTCGCGTTCGAAGCCCGGCGGGATCACGAGGATGGCATCGGCTTCTGAGCGAACCAAGAGCCGGTCGGCTTCGGAGCGGTCGGATAGGGACTCTTTGAGATGAAGGACGCCATCGGCGGTGAGGGCGCGCAGGAGGGCGCGCGACGTCGGCGACTGATCCTGGTCAAGGGCCATCACGTCGAAGTGGTCAATGTCGAAAGAGAACAGGTAAGCGAAGGTAACCAGCAAGAGAGCCGGCGTGAAGACTACCAGGATCCAGGTCTGCCCATCGCGGAAAATATGTAAGGCTTCTTTGCGTAGAATGGCCCAGCAGGTACGCCAGGAGATCATGGGGCCTCCGTCGGTCAAGGGCGTGTCGCTGCGGGTATTATACGCGCGTCTGGCCGGGTTGACAAACTCGCCCCGAAAATGGCGAAATTGGGTCTTGACAACTGTGATGATATATGGTATAGTTACTATAGTCACAGCGTTCGGAAAGGCAGGTGCAGCTATGGTCATGATCATCGTCAGTGCCAGCAATTTCATCGTCGTCCCATGTGGCGACAAGGCCCTCCAACCAGCTCGCACCGCGCCGCACGTCTGATCGGTTCAGCATCTGATACCGTCAGCCGTGGGCGCAGCGACAGGCGCAGCCCACGGTTCTGCTTTGATTCTTGGCCGTGGGCGCTTCATCCCTTTGCCCACGGCTTCACTTTGGCCGACGCCGGCGCCGTGGATGAAGATGGCATCCGCAACGTTGATTCTGTGAGATCATTCCATGAGATTCGCGACGCGCAGAGGAGAAGCAACTATGTTCGGCCTACGGGAGTTCTATTCGCAGCAGGAGCAGTTGAACGAGTTCCGCCGAGAAGCGCAGGCATGGCGCCTGGCGCAGACGGCGCGGGCCGGTCGGCGGGTGTCTTTCGGGTACTCGGTTTTGGCCTGGTTAGGCCGCCGGCTCTCCCGGGTGGGACAACGCCTGGAAATGCAATACGGCGCGTGAGCGCCCCCTGAGTTGATGCGCCTCGCCGGCGCCCCCCCGCCGGCGAGGCGCTTTGTTTTTTGTGGCCGCGTGCCGAGTGCTTGCGCGACGCCGCGACTTTCGCGCCGCGAGTGGGTTATCTTCACTGAGCGCGCGAGGCGCGCATTTCTCATACGGAGGCGCTGCATGGATAGGCGTGTGGTCATTTCGGGTCTGGGGGCGATCACCCCGGCCGGCGGCGATGCGCGCAGCAGTTGGCAGGCGGCGTTGGCTGGCCGCAGCGGCATTCGACGCATTACCCGCTTTGATCCCAGCCCCTTCAAGACGCAGATCGCCGGCGAAATCCCGGACTTCGACCCGACGAAGTACATGGATCGCAAGGACGCGCGCCGGCTCGACCGCATCATTCAGTTTGCCGTCAATGCCGCCGGCGAAGCGATCCAGGACGCCGGCTTGAAAGTCGAGAGTCTGGATCGGGAACGCTGCGGCGTGATGGTCGGCACTGGCATCGGCGGGCTGCATACCATTACGGAGAACCAACGCCTGTTGGAGATGCACGGGCCGAGCCGCATCAGTCCTTTCTTCGTCCCGTCGTGCCTGCCGGACATGTCGGCCGGCTATATCGCGATCCAGTACGGATTCCGTGGGCCGAATATGTGCGTGGTGACGGCGTGCGCCACGGGCAACAATGTTATCGGCGAGGCGCTGGAGGTTATCCGGCGCAACAAGGCGGACTTGATCGTCGCCGGCGGCGTGGAAGCCGGCATCTTGCCCATCACCATCGCCGGCTTCGATCAGATGGGGGCGATGGCGACGGACTGCAATGACAATCCGTGCGGGGCGGTGCGGCCCTTTGACAAGCGGCGCGCCGGCTTCGTGATGGGCGAAGGCAGCGGCATGCTGATCCTGGAAGAGACGGAACATGCGCGCCGGCGCGGCGCGCACATCTACGCGGAGCTGGTCGGCTATGGCACGTGCGCCGATGCGTATCACATCGCCGCGCCGGACCCCAGCGGCGCGGGAGCGGTGCGCTCCATGCGCCTGGCGCTGGAGGACGCCGGCATGGCGCCGGCGCAGATTGACTATGTCAACGCGCACGGCACGGGGACGCCATTGAACGATACCGCCGAGTCGCGGGCGATCCGCGAAGCATTCGGGAACCACGCCGAGCAATTGGTGGTCAGCTCGACCAAGCCGGTGACGGGGCATTTGTTGGGGGCCGCCGGCGCCGTAGAAGCCATCTTCAGTGTCCTGGCGCTGCAAGAGGGCGTCATCCCGCCAACGATCAACTACCTGGAGCCGGACCCGACCTGCGATTTGGACTATGCCCCCAATACGTCTCGCGCTGCGACGCTGAATGCTGTCATGTCCAATTCCTTTGGCTTCGGCGGGCATAATGCGACGCTGGTCTTCCGGCGCTACGGCCATGTCTAAGTATGCGCACATCGCCGGCTGGGGCATGTATGCCCCGGCTCAAGTGCTGACCAACGACGATCTGGCGCAGCGGGTGGAAACGTCCGACGAGTGGATCCGCTCGCGCACCGGCATCGTCGAGCGGCATATCGCCGCGCCGGAGGAGTCTACCGCCACGTTGGCAGCCGAAGCGGCGCGGGCCGCGCTGAACCGCGCCGACATCGCGCCGACGGACGTGGATGCCATCATCGTGGCGACCGTGACCAGCGATTACCTGACGCCTTCGACGGCTTGTCTGGTGCAGGCGGCGCTGGGCGCGGCCCACGCGGCGGCCTTCGATGTGTCGGCCGGCTGCGCCGGCTTCTTGTACGCGCTCTCCATCGCGCGCATGGGGATCGCCAGCGAGCAGTGGAAGACGGTGCTGGTGATTGGCGCGGAGACGTTGTCGCGTTTCACCAACTGGCAGGATCGTAATACCTGCGTGTTGTTTGGCGATGGGGCCGGCGCGCTCGCGCTGAAAGCCCACGATGAAGCCGGCGGCATCCTCTCGACGGTGCTGGGCGCGGACGGGTCGGGGGCGGATCTGCTGCTGATCCCTGGTGGGGGAAGCCGGCAGCCGGCCAGCGCGGAGAGCG
>CAIQJD010000245.1 GCA_903872005.1 uncultured bacterium
CCGCAAGCTCGAAACCACCCAGATCAGCGACCTGGGCCGCTCCCGCAAGGTGACCTCCACCAAGGAAGAGACGACTGTGGTGGATGGCGCCGGCGATGAGAAGCGCATCAAGGGCCGCGTCGATCAGATCAAGGCCGAGATCGAGGCTTCGACCTCCGATTACGACCGCGAGAAGCTGCAAGAGCGCATGGCGAAGCTGGTCGGCGGCGTGGCGGTCATCCGCGTCGGCGCTGCCACCGAGACTGAGCTGAAGGAAAAGAAGCACCGCGTCGAAGACGCCCTGTCGGCGACCCGCGCCGCGGTGGAAGAGGGCATCGTCGCCGGCGGCGGCGTGGCCCTGATCAACGTCATGAGCGCCGTGGACAATGTCAAGTTGCCCGCCGGCGACATGAAGACCGGCGCTGAGATCGTGCGCCGCGCCCTGCAAGAGCCGATGCGCATGATCGTGGCTAACGCCGGCATGGACGGCGCGGTCGTCGTGCAGGAAGTGCGCCGGCTCGCCAAGAACAAGAAGAACATCAACATCGGCTACGACGTCCTCAATAACGAGTACGTGGACATGATCAAGGCTGGCATCATTGACCCGGCCAAGGTCACCCGCTCGGCCGTCGAGAACGCCGCCAGTATCGCCGCGATGATCCTGACCACCGAAGCCTTGATTACCGACATCAAAGAGAAGGAGCCACCCGCTCCGGCCGCCCCGAACCCCGGCATGGATTACTGAGATCCGTCGCTGAGGCGCACTGAATAGCTTGCCAAGCCCCTCCCGTCTGGGAGGGGCTTTTTTCATTCGACATCACCCGGGCCTCCCCCGGGCATAACTTGACAGCCATTTTCGAGTCCTATATGATGCGCGGGGAGCGCGTCACACCATGCTCCTGTGGCTCGGGAGGTAGCCTGTCACGATGAAACGCGTATCGCTATTCGCTTTGTTTCTCCTGGTTAGCGCCGGCCTGGCGCTGTGGATCATCGGCGCGCAAGGGGGCGTCCGCGCGGCCCCGGCGCCGCATGGCCGGCTGGTCCTGGAAAACGCCGGCGGCATCGGCAACCTGCGCGCCGCGGCCGGCCAGACCGGGCTGGTGCGCCCCTCCTGGCTCACGCTGCGAGACGAAATCGGCTACCTGTTCGACGCCAACGGCGTGACCATCGTGGACTTCTCAGTCCCCGGCGCCGCCGAGGTGATCGGCTTTCTGGGCGCGCCGGGCCAGGCGGATCGCGGCGTCCTGGTAGATGACCTGCTCTATTTCGTTTCTTACAATAGCGGTCTCAGCATCGCCAACATCGGCGATCCGGCCGGCGCCTATATGGTGGCGACCTATGCCACCGGCGGGCACCCGGCGATGGTGCAGGTCGCCGGCGCGTATGCCTTTGTGGGCGCTGAGCTGGAGGGCCTGCAAGTCCTCAACATCGCCGATCCGGCGCACATCCATCGCCTCGCAACCTGCGCCGGCCAGGCATGGCAGGGGCTTGTGCTGCGCGACAACTATCTGTACGTGACCGACTACTGGTACAAGAAGCTCCGCATCGTGGATATTACCATTCCCACCGCGCCCAATTGCCAGGTCGGTTCCCTGAGCTATGGGGATCATCTCTATTCGCCCGTGCTGGCAGATGACTACGTCTACCTTCCCGCAGAGCTGGACGGCATGCGCGTCGCCAACATCGCGGATCCGACGCGCCCGCGCGAAGTCGGCTTCTTTGACCCCAACCTGAGCGTGGCCGCCGTCGCGGCGTCGCGTCACTACGCCTATGTCACGGCGCGCGCCGATGGCCTGATCCTGCTGGATATGTCGAACCCGGCCCAGCCGGCCGTGCTGGATCAGGCCATTCCGACGGGCTATAGCTGCACCTACGTGACCGTCTCGCAACAAGACTGGGGCGACCGCATCTTCGTGGTCTGCGAGAATGACGTCGGCGCTGGCGCGGTCTTCATCTTCCGCTTTGAATATGAAGTCCCGCCGGCGACGCCCACGCGCACCCCGACGGCCACCCGCACGCCGACCTCCACGCGCACCCCCACCTCTACGCGCACCATCACGCCGACGCGCACGGCCAGCCCAACCATCACGCGCACCCCGCCCCCTACGGCGACGCCCAGCCGCACGCCGACGGTGACGCCGACCCCCACGCCCGACTGGACGGAGTTCACGCTGCAAGAGGGATGGAGCGGCTACGCCGGCACATCGGATGCGTTCATCAGCGCCCTGTGGCCCGATGCCAACTACGGCTCTGATCCGTTCATCAGTGTGCGCTCCGACGGCTGGGTCGAAGGGGTGATCCGGTTCCAGTTGCCGGCGCTCTTCCCCAATACCGAGCTGGTCGGCGCATTTCTGGAACTCTACGCGTGGAACCGCAACGGCGCCGGCGATTTCCCGCTCCTCGCCCACCGCTTGACGCGCGGCTGGGAAGAGCCGGCCGTCACCTGGAACGCGCCCTGGGCTACGCCCGGCGCGGCCGGCGATTACGTCGCAACGCCCCTCGATACGACGACCGTGACGCAGACCGGCCAATGGTACACCCTGCAAATCACCGGGGCCGCGCAAGGCTGGCTGGCCGCGCCGGCGAGCAATGCCGGCGTGATCCTGC
>CAIQJD010000246.1 GCA_903872005.1 uncultured bacterium
CCGCCGACCGCGACCGTTCGGCCGGCGCCCACCGCCACCGCCGACCCATGCCGCTACGTTGGCAATAAGTCCTCGAAAAAGCTGCATCTCGCCACGTGCGAGTATGCCATCAAGACCAGCCCGCAGAATCGGGTCTGCTTCGCCGTGCGCGATCAGGCCATCGCCGAAGGCTATGAGCCGTGTAAGGTGTGCCAGCCGTAGCCGGCCGGCGCGACGACGGGGCGCAGCCGCCATCTCTGGCGTTGCGCCCCATCTATTCCAACATCCACGCAACGAATCGCGTTACTTGCCGGCCTTACGTTGCGCTACGATCCAGTCCAATCCCAGCGCGTAGAGCTTCCAATCCAACGGCGCGCCGGTCGCGTGATCCCAGCCCTGCATGTCGTAGTAGAGCGCCAGCGCCGCCTGAAACTCGTCCCGTTTCACAGCATCGCCTTTCAGCGGGCCGTTGCCCAACGGCTCAAAGAAGCGCGCCGGCGGCGCATCATCGGCGGCCGTCTGTCCACAACGCCGATTGAACTCGCGCGCCATAGCCGCCGCCCGCTCGCCCACTTCGAGCAACTCCAGCACCGAGAAGTCCCAGCCGGTGATGGCGCTGATGATTTCGGCCAGTTTGGCGGCATTGGCCGGCAGGAAAGAACACAGCCCCATGCAGTTGCGCGACAGCGCCAGGTTGATGACCTGCTTCGCCATCCGCATCTTGGCCGGCGTCATGTCGTCGAAGCGCAACGGCGACAGGACGCCCAGACAGTGCAGCCCTTTGATGGTATCCTCGGTCTGGAACCAGGCATCATGGATATTGTGCATGTGATCCGCGCCGGTGGGCGAGGTGGCATAGCCCAGATCGTGGGCATGCTTGATGCGCGGATCGTGCATCGGGGCCTCTTGCCGGCGGGCATGCACCACGAACTCCATGCTCCCTTTGCCCAACTGTTCGGCGCAGCGATAGGCGCCCTGCGCTAAAAAGTCGCCGAAGCCCTCGCGCTGGCAGATCATCTCCACCAGTTTCGGCACCACCGGGGCATTGCCAAAGCGCACTTCCAACCCGCCGGTGTCTTGTGGCGTCAGCAGGCCGCGCTCGAAGGCTTCCATGGCCCAGGAAATGACCACGCCGGCGCTGATGGTATCCAGACCATACATGGCGCACAACTGATTGGCCATGGCGATGGCTTCCAGATCATCTACGCCGCAGTTCGACCCCAGCGCGGCGATGGTCTCGTACTCCGGGCCGCCATAGAGCGGGTCCACTTCGTAGCGTCCCGTGACCTTCACCGCCGGCTTGCAGCGGATGGCGCACGAGAAACAGGTCTCCATGTCCACGCGGATCGTCTCCGCCATGTGCGCGCCATCTATCTTCGCCGTTCCCTCAAAGGAGCCGTCGCGGAAGTTGCGCGTCGGCAGACCGCCGGACTCGTTCAGTCCCGTCGCCACGCCGGCCGTGCCCAGGGTATGCCGGCGGATGGTCATGCCATCCGTCTCGATCTTCCCCTTGAGCCACACGGCCAGGTCCTTCGTCAGGTCCGGCGAGGCGATGGTCACTTTCTGGCTGCCGCGCACCGCCACGGCGCGCAGCTTCTTGGAGCCGAGCACCGCGCCCATGCCGGTGCGGCCGGCCGCGTGGTTGATGTCGTTCACGACGCAGGCGTTCAGGCAGAGCTTCTCGCCGGCCGGCCCGATCTGCGACACGCGGATGAGGTCATCGCCCAGCTCCTGGCGAATCATCGTCTGCGCCTCGCCGGTCGTCTTGCCCCAGAGATGCGCCGCGTCGCGGATTTCCACCTGGTCATCCTTGATCCACAGGTAGACCGGCTTCGGGCTGACGCCCTCGACGATGATCCCATCCCAGCCGGCGCGTTTCAGCTCCGCGCCCCAGAAGCCGCCTACGTCGCTCTCGCCAAAGCCGCCGGTGAGCGGCGATTTGGCCCCTACGGCGCTGCGGCCAGAAGTCTGCGCCGGCGCGCCGGTCGCCACGCCGGCGGCAAAGATGAACTTGTTCGCCGGCCCCAGCGGGTCGGCGTCCCCCGGCAATTCGTTCAAGAGCGTGTAAGCGACCAGGTTCCAGCCGCCCAGGTACATCCGATAGAAGCGCCAATCGTGCGTATCTACGCTCACTGCGCCAGTGCTGAGGTTGACCCGCAGCACTTTGCCCCAGTAACCGTTCGGCATCTCGTTACCCCCATGATTTCTGCGTTGTTTGCCGCGCCGGCGCGCTCATGCGCCGGCTTTGCGCTGCTCGACGATCCAGTCCAGTCCCAGCGAATAGAGCTTCCAATCCAGCGGCGCGCCGGTCTGATGATCCCAGCCCATCATGTCATAGTACATCTGAAGCGCCTTCTCAAAGGCCGCGCGATCCACCTTATAGCCGGCGAACGCGCCATTCTCCAGCGGCTCGAAGAAGCGCGCCGGCGGCACATCGTCGGCGGCCGTCTGACCGCAACGGCGATTGAACTCGCGCGCCATGTCCATGGCCCGCTCGCCAACTTCCTGCAGCTCAAAGACCGAAATATCCCAGCCGGTGCCGGCGCGAATGACCTTCGCCATCATCTCGCGATCAAAGGGATAGCACTGGCACAACCCCACGCAGTTCCACAAAACCGCCCAGTTGATGGAATGCTTCGCCATCCGCATCTTGGCCGGCGCCAGGTCCGTGAAGGGCATCGGGTCGAAGATGCCGACCGGATGCAGCTCCTTCATCCCGTCCTCAGTCTGATAGGCCACATCGTGGATGTTGTGAACGTGATCGCAGCCGGTGGGCGAAACCGCGTAGCCGACTTGCAGCGCATTCTTGACGCGCGGATCGTGCATCGGGGTCTCTTGCTTGCGCGCCACCACGGCGAACTCCATGCTCCCCTTGCCCAGCTTCTCGGCGCAGCGATACGTCCCGTTCGCCAGAAAGTCGCCGAAGCCTTCGCGCCGGCCGATCATCTCCGTCAGCTTCACCAGCGCCTCGCCATTGCCAAAGCGCAGGTCTATCCCGCCGGTATCTTCTTTGGTCAACAGCCCCCGCTCATAGGCTTCCATGGCCCAGGCGATGGTCACCCCGACCTCAATCGTGTCAATGCCATAGGCATTGCACAGCTCATTCGCCTTGCACACAGCCGCCAGGTCGTCCACGCCGCAGCACGATCCCAGGGAGCCAACCGACTCGTATTCCGGGCCGCCATAGAAGGGGTCCACATTGTACGGCGGGCCGGACTTGACGGCCTGCTTGCAGGCGATCTGACACATGAAGCAGGTGTCGCTACGCACCTTCATCGTCTCGGCCATGTGGATGCCCTCAATGGCATCAATCCCCTCAAAATGGCCTTGCTTGAAGTTGCGCGTCGGCAAACCGCCGCCCTCGTCCTGGCCGCGCGTGAAACCGGCCTGCCCGTACTGATGCAGAATGCGCGTCGCTTCATTGGTCTCGATATTGTTCTTAGTCCAGGCGACCATGCCCTTGATGAAATCGGGATCGGCCACCGGCAACTTGCCCGTGCCGCGCGTCGCCACGGCGCGCAGCTTCTTGGATCCCAGCACCGCGCCCAGCCCGCAGCGGCCGGCCGCATGGTTGATGTCGTTGATGATGCACGACTGCATGCCCAGATTCTCGCCGCCGGGGCCAATCTGAGTCACACGGATCGCCTTGTCGCCCAGCTCGGCGCGGATCATCGTCTGGACTTCGCCGGTGGTCTTGCCCCACAGATGCGCGGCATCGCGGATTTCCACCTGGTCATCCTTGATCCACAGGTAGACCGGCTTGGGGCTGGCCCCTTCGATAATCAGAGCGTCCCAGCCGGCCTTACGCAGCTCCGCCTGCCAGAATCCGCCCACGTCGCCCTCGCCGAAGCCACCGGTCAGGGGCGATTTGGCCCCCACGGCATTGCGGCCGCTCCCGCCCATCGCCGCGCCGGTCATGATGCCCGGCGCGAAGACGAAGACATTCTCTGGCCCCAGCGGGTCTGCATCGCCGGGGACTTCCTTGAGCAGCGTGTACGCTACCAGGCCCCAGCCGCCCAAATACGTGCGATAGAACTTCCAGTCATGCTCGTCCACGCTGATCTTGCCCGTCGTCAAATTGACGCGCAGGATCTTTCCCCAGAATCCGTTTGGCATCTGTCCCCTCCAAGATAGGATCACGCTTCCAAGTTGGAAGCCGCGCGTGCCCGCGCATTGTTCGCTCCATTAGTCACGATTGTAGCACGAAGGAAATGGGGTGTCAACGCTTACCGGGGCGTTTTGCCGCCGGCCGATCTTCAGCCGACACGCCGCCAGACGGTGACAAATGTTCCTACGCCGGCCGCCGCGAATGTCTTGACCCCAGCCGGATGTATGCTATAATTGAGTCATACTCACCCGAACAAATGGGCTATTCATGGCAAAGAAGACCGGCAGCCGCAAGCCGCCCGCCAAACCGACAGCGCCGCCGCCCCGCCCCTTCTGGACGAAGCCAGATTTCATCGGCATCGTCCTCATCGCCGTTGCCGGCCTCACCCTGCTCAGTCTCTTCTCCTTGAGTCAGGGCGCTTTGACGCGCGGTTGGCTGCTTGCCCTGAAGATGGTCTTCGGCATCGGCATGTATCTCGTGCCGCTGGGCATCGGCGCAATCGGCATCTGGCTCGTCCTGGCGGATTTCGGCGCGGGGAAACCGGTGGACTGGGAGAGGCCGGCCGGCGCGCTGCTGCTCTTCTTCTTGCTCCTCGTCGGCGCGCACCTGATCATCGGCCTCGGCACAGACATGGAAGCGGCCGCAGTCGAAGGACAGGGCGGCGGCTATATCGGCTATGCCCTGGCCTCACTCCTGATACGCGGCGTCGGGATGGCCG
>CAIQJD010000247.1 GCA_903872005.1 uncultured bacterium
GCGCTCGGCCATGCGCTCCAATCTGCGCGGCATGATCGGCCCCGTCGCCAGCCAAATCAAGGCGCCGGCCGACTTGGAGCGCGCCATTGAAACCGCCCTGGGCGGACATCTCCAAGACCTCTTGGTAGACAAATGGGAAGTCGCCGAGACCGCCATCGAGCAGCTCAAACAGAGCCGCAGCGGGCGCGCTACCTTCCTGCCGCTGGATACCGTGCGTCCGGCCGAGGCGCTGCGCCCTCCCGGCGGAGCCGGCGTCATCGGCCTGGCTTCGGAACTGATTGAATACGACGCCCGTCTGCGCCCGGCCATTGAGATGCTCCTCAATCGCATCCTCGTCACCGAAGACCTGCCGACGGCCCGGCGCGTGATGCGCGAGATGCGCGGCTCCTTCCAGATCGTCACGCGAGCCGGCGAAATCGTCCGCTCCAGCGGCGCGGTGACCGGCGGCTTCACCCGCAGCGAAAGTGAAGGCGGCATGTTGGCCCGCGAGCGCGAATGGCGCGAGCTGCCCGCCCAAATCTCCGAAGCGCAGCGGAAGATCGAAGACGCGCAGCGCAAGCTGGATGAGAACCGCAAAGCCGAAGCCGGCCACCGACGCACAGCCGATGACTTGGCGCGCGAGCTGCAAGGCCGCCGGCAACGCCAAGAAGAACTCAACCGCCAGATTGCCGAGACGCGACGCAAACAGGATCGCGTCGCCCAGGAAGCCGGCTGGCATCGCAACCTGATCCAGCAGACGGGCAACGAATTGGCGGCCCTCGCCGGCAAGCGCCGTGGCATCCAGACGGAACTGGAGCGCCTCCTCCAGACCCAGGCGCAGGCCGAAGAGCGCCTACGCGCCTTGCAAACGCAGCTCGCCGGCCTGGCCGATGACGACCTGCGCGCCCGCCTGGCCGACCTGCGCGCCGCCATCGCCGTGCTGGATTCGCGACGCGAGGGACAGTCGCAGGTCTTGCGTAATCTGCGCGCCACCCATCAAAGCGCCGGCGACCAGATCGCCGCCAAAGAGCGCCGCGGCGTTGAGCTGGCCGGCTCCCGCCAGGAGCTCGTCGGCCGGATTGCCGCGGCGCAGGCCCAACGCGAAGCCCTGTTGGCGCAATTGGCCGGCCTGGAAGAGCAGATGGCGCCGGCCGAAACACGCATGAGCGAACTCGAAGCCAGCCTCGGCCGGCTCTTCACCGCCCAAGAAGAGCTGCGGCTGCGCTTGCGCGACGACGAAAACCGCTCCGGTCAGGCCAGCCTGGAAGTGCAACGCCAAGAAGAGCGCCTCACCGCCCTGCGCCGGCAAGTGGAAGAAGACCTGGGACTGGTAGAGATCACGCCGGCCGAGGGCATCGCCGAGCAGCCGCCTCTGCCGATGGAAGGGTTGGTCTCCCAACTGACGCTGGTGGAGAGCTTGCCCGATGGGGTAGAAGAGGAAATCAATCGCCTGCGCGCCCAGGCGCGCCGGCTCGGCCCCATCAACCAACAAGCGCCCGAAGAGTACGTCGAAGCCTTGCAGCGCCATACGTTCTTGACCGAACAGGCGACCGACCTGGACCAGGCTTCTCGCACCCTGCGCGTCGTCATCAGCGAGCTGGACGATCTGATGCAACGCGACTTCACGCAGACCTTCCGCGCCGTCGCCGGCCATTTCAAAGAGTACTTCTCCACCCTCTTCGGCGGCGGGACGGCGCAACTGGTCCTCACCGACGCCGGCGATGTCGCCAACACCGGCATTGACATCATCGCCCGGCCGCCCGGCAAGCGCCACCAGGGCCTGGCGCTCCTCTCGGGCGGCGAGAGGGCATTGACCGCCGCAGCGCTGATCTTCGCCATCTTGAAAGTCAGCCCCACGCCCTTCTGCATCCTGGACGA
>CAIQJD010000248.1 GCA_903872005.1 uncultured bacterium
CCGCGCCGACATCTACGCCCTGGGCGTGACGCTCTACGAAATGTTGACTGGTCAGCTTCCCTTCAACCCATTCGACGCCAGTAAACGGCCTAAGGCCCCCTTAGCCTATGGGGACGAGATCTGTCGCGGCCAGGCGCGCACGCCCGCCGATTTGGCCGGCATCGAGTCCGCACTCAGCCGAATTGTCATGCGCGCCATCAACTGCGAAGTAGCCGGGCGTTACCAATCCATGCAAGAGTTGCGTGAGGCGCTGGAAGAATATCAGGCGCATTTCGCAATTGACAAACTCATTGCCGATGCGCTGAAACTGAAAGACGACAACCCTGCGGCTTGTGAGCAGGCCCTGAAAGCGATCATCAGTCGTTTTCCGCACAATCCCAAGGGCTATCTTGCCCTTGGCCGGCAATACAACAAGCAACTGCGCCTGCCGGAAGCCGCCCGGCTGCTAGAAGAGGGCCGCGTCGTCTGCTCTCCGTGCGGCGAACTGTTGCTCATGTTAGGGCAGGTGTACAGGAAGCTGCAACAGACTCCGCTCGCCATCGAAGCCCTGGAGTCCGCTCTGCGCGCCAATCTGCCGGCCGATCGGCGCGAACAGGCCCAGACATTGCTGCAGATTTGTAAGAAAGGCTAACCTATGTTCATCCAGGCTGCCGGCGCGACTCGTGTGGGCCGTGTCCGGCATATCAATCAGGACGCCTTCTGCAGCGAGCCGGAACTGGGGCTGTTGGCGGTAGCCGATGGGGTGGGCGGCCGGCCAGCCGGCGATGTCGCCAGCCGCCTGGCCATTGCTACTTTGCTGGACTACGTCCGCCAGGGGCAACGGACGCCTGAGCCTGAGTTGCTTGCCGACGCCGTAGAGGCGGCCAACGTGGCGATCCGCCGCGTGGCGGCTCAAGCCCCCGACTGTCAGAGCATGGCCACCACATTGACAGCCTGTTTGATCCGCGACCGTCAGGCCCATTTCGCCCATATCGGCGACAGCCGCGCCTATCTGCTGCGCCATGGGGATTGCCAGCGCTTAACCGAAGATCACACCATGGCCGGCCTGCGTCGAAAACCGGGCGTCAGCGCCCCGCCGGCCTCGCGGGCTTTGCTGGCCGCCCTAGGATTGAATTCCTGGGTCGGCGCGGACATTTTCAGCCACGCGCTGTGCGCCGGCGATGTCTTGCTCCTTTGCACCGACGGCGTGACGCGTGCCATCAGTCAAGAGGAGTTGGCCGGTGTCGGGGGGAGCGCATCCCCGCTGGCAGAGCGCTGTCAAATTCTATTGAACCTGGCCGATGAACGCGGGGGCGAGGATAACGCCACCGTCATCCTCGCGACTTTTGATGAGATGCCATGACCAGTGTCAGGTGATGCAAGTGATGAAGGAGGAACGATGAACAAGACAAGTCGCCCAGCAGGAGTCACGGGGTGTAGCATCGCATATCTGGGCATGGGCGCCGTGATAATCATCTCCGTTTTCATGCAGTCAAACAGTTTTTCGCCTGCCCTGGCGTTGATTATGGGCGTAGCCAGTATTGTCGCCGGCATCGGCATGTTCAGTGGGC
>CAIQJD010000249.1 GCA_903872005.1 uncultured bacterium
CGATGCCGAGCAGATGGTCGAGATGATCGTGGGTCAGGAAGACTTGGCGCAGATTGACGCCAGGTTGTACATCGGCCAAGCCGCGGGCGCGCGCTTGTGCCAGGCGCTGGCAGGCGCCTTCGCCGCAGTCTACCAGATAGTAGGCGCTGCCGTGTCGCAGCAGGGTAGCCGAGGGACTGCGTTCCGGCGTTGGGATGGCCGCCGACGTGCCTAGAAGAATGATCTCGAACACAGGGCCCTCCAAAATCGGTGTTTGGCCGGCGCCGGGCCGGCGGTTACTGGTCGTCGGAGGCGTTGTCCCGCCGGCGAGAGCGGCTCATCCACCACAAGAGGCCGCTGGCTCCGGCGACGCCCACGAAGCCGAGAATGCCAAGTCCCAAGAAGGCGTTGCTCCAGGTATTCAGACCGATCCCCAAGAAGGGGGCTGTGGTGGGTGTTGGGGTTGGTCGCGGCGTCCACGTGGCGCTTGGCGTGCGTGTGGGGCGCGGCGTGCTGCTGGCTGTGGATGTCAGGGTCAGTGTGGCCGTGGCGGTTCCCGTTGCTGTCGAGGTCGCTGTTAGGGTTGGTGTGGGCGTTTGCGTCGCGGCGGCTGTTGGCGTTGTGGATGGTGTGGGACTGAATGGCACAGATGTCGCCGTGGCCGGCGAGCGCGTGGCGGTGGGCGGGATCGGTGTGGCCGTGGGCGCCGGCGTTGGGGCGGCCGGCTGCTCCGGGTCAACGATCAGGCTGACGGCGTCAAGAAAGCATTGATCCGCGCCGTAAGACGTGTCGTGTTGGACGCGCACGAAGACGGTGATCTTGGGGCCGGCGGCGATTGCGGAGACGGTGAGTTTGGGCATGCGCGTCTTGTCCCATACGATCTGACCCCAGATGATGTTGGGAGAACGGGAGTCTTCGCCACCGGTGGGATCAATGCCAAGCTGCCGGCCGATGTTCATGACGTTGGCGGCAGCCCAGCCGATATTGAGTTGGTAGCGCACACCGGGGGTGACGTTGGGGACGATCTGATAGATGCCGGCGGTGAAGGGGCTGCCATCGGACCAGATACGAAGAGATGGCGCGCCGAACGCGGTGTCGGGGGATTGGTCGAAAGCCGGGTCGCCGGCTTCGAGGAAGTAGGACCAACCCTCGGGCGCCTGCTTGCTCGGGCCGACCGTGACGAAGGCGTCGAAGTTGCAGTTGGCGAGCAAGTTGCCGCCTTCGCAGGGGTTTTGCGCCAGCGCCGGCAAAGGCAGCAGCAGTTCCAAACACAGGGCGGCGGCCAGCAGAACGATCGAGCGTTTCAGCGACAATTCCTCCCGCAGGCGCGGCCGGCAGGCCGGCCAGAATCGGCTACAGTATAGCCGGGCCGCGCGGGATTGTCAAAACTTGCCGGCGGTCTGCGGCTGCTATGTGGAGGGTCGGTCGTTCAGCATGATGGCGGCGAAACGGCCGGAGATGTAGGCGAGCCAGTTCAGGGCGTGCAGGGAAAGGATACCGATGCCGGCGCCGACGAATGCGGCCAGGAGCGCCTGACTGAAAGTCAGCACTTTCCAACTGCCCAGACCGATGCTCACGAAGGGGTAGATGAATGGCGCACTGAGGAGGCCGAGCATGAGGGCAAGCAGGGCGACGACAAGCACGAAAGAGAAGACGCCCAGCGGGAACTTGACGAAGAGGTAGACCAGGCTCTTCCAGGTGAGCGGATTGGCGAGGTGCGCCTTGAGCCGGCTCCAGAGGCCGGCGCCAACCGATGGGCGGGGCTGGATTGGCGGCATGGATTGGCGCAGGAGACTCTGGGCGAGCCGGCGCTCGAAGCGGGCCATGGCCCACCAGGCGAGCATGACGATCAGGAGGATGGGTAGGCCCACCCAGATAATGACCAGACCTAAGCCGACGGAAAGGCCGGTAACGAGAAAGATGAAATAGAACAGACCCAGCGGAAAGGAGAGGAGCAGATAGAGGATGTTCAGGTAAGTCTGGCCTCGAATCACCACACTCAGGAAGTCCTGGATGGAGTAGGAGTGGTCTGTCATGGCGCTCTCCTTGTGGCTTGTTGGCTTGCGCGACGCACCAGATGCGCGCGTATGTGCGTTCAGCCGCGCTACTCTGACTACGTTTGGAAAGTGCGGAGGTTTCAGGGAATTGTTAGGCCGGGACAGGCGTGGGGCCGGCGGCAGCCGCTTCCCAATC
>CAIQJD010000250.1 GCA_903872005.1 uncultured bacterium
GGTAGGGTTGTGCGGCTCCGGCATCCTCGACGCGGTGGCCGAACTCTACAATGCCGGCGTCCTCAACCGGCGCGGCGCGATGGCCGACGGCCCGCGCGTTCGGCCGGCCAAGAGCGGTCGCGGCAAAGAATTCCTCCTCGTGCCGGCCGAACAGAGCGGCCTCGGCGAAGACATCACCGTCTCTCGTGCCGACGTCGGCGAAATTCAGCTTGCCAAAGGCGCCATGCGCGCCGGCCTGAACATCCTGCTGACCGAAGCCGGCCTCACCGCTGCCGACATCACCCACTTCATCATCGCCGGCGCCTTCGGCTCCTACATCAAGCTGGAAAGCGGCGTGACCATCGGCATGCTGCCGGACATCCCACGCGAGCGCTTCGCACAGGTGGGCAACGCCGCCGGCATCGGCGCCAAACAGGCTCTCGTCTCCATGGAGCGCCGGCGCGCCGCCGCGGCCATTGCCGCCAAAGCCGAATACGTCGAGCTGACCGCCAATAACCGCTTCACCAACGAGTTCCCACTGACCAGTCAGTTGGGAATCTAGCGCGGCGCGGCCGGTTGGATGGGGAACACATCATGTCGCACCTCACCGTCATCGCCGATGACCTGACCGGCGCCAATGATACCGGCTTGCAGTTCCTCAAAGCCGGCCTGCGTACCATCGTCGCCATCGCCGGCCCGGCGACCGATGCGGATGTGCTCGTCATCAACACCCAGAGCCGCGTCCTGCCGGCCGAACAAGCCGGCGCGTTGGCTGGCATGGCGGCGCGCCGCCATGCCAGCCCAATGCTCTATAAGAAGATGGATTCCACCGCTCGCGGCAACTGGGGGGCCGAGCTGGCAGCCATCATGGCAACGACCGGCCTCCGCCTCGCGCTAGTCTCGCCGGCCTTTCCCGCCCAGGGGCGCAGCGTGCGCCGCTCCCACATCCTGCTGCACGGACTTCCATTGGAAGAGACCGCGCTGGCCCGCGACCCTACCTTTCCCATGCGCGACAGTTTCCTGCCGGCCATTCTGACCCGCCAGGGCGTGAAGGACATCGCGTGCGTCGGATTGGACCTGATTGAGACTGGCCCGGCCGCCCTATCTTCCCACCTGCGCGACGCGGCCGGCGTCGTCATCTGCGATGCGGAGAGCGACGCCCACTTGCAGACCATTGCCCTGGCCGCAGCCCGGCTTGACCCGACACCCCTGCTGTGCGGCTCCGCCGGCCTGGCCGTCAGCCTGCCGGCCGCCTTCGGCTGGCCCGCGCGCATCATCTCGGCGCGCCCATCCGTGGCCGGCCCAACCTTGATCCTTGCCGGCAGCCGCAACCCGGTCACGCTGCGCCAGATCCGCGTTGCTGAAGCGGCCGGCATCGCATCCTGGCAAATCGCGCCTTCAGCGTTGGCTGCTGCGCCGGCCAACGCCGACTTCTGCCACACGGTAGCATCCCATCTCGCCAACGGCCGGCCGGCCATCGTCGCCATTGACGCGGCAACGGCCAGCCTGCCCGCGCAGGCAGAACCGCTCGCCGCCCATCTCGCCGCGACAGCCCGCCACATTATCGCGGCCGGGCGCATCGGGGCCATCGCGCTGACCGGCGGCGACGTTGCCGACGCCTTTTGCCAGGCCGCCGGCGTCCAGGCCATCCGCCTGGCCGACGAGATCCTGTCGGGCATCCCGGCCGGCCAACTCCTCGGCGGCGACCTGGATGGGCTGCCCGTTGCCACCAAAGCCGGCGGCTTTGGCGCGCCGGATGCTCTATGGCGTATCGCGTGCTATTTCAATCAGTCTTAACCGTAGCGAACACAGCATAGGGGGTAAGAAACATGAAACCGATTCTGGGCATCACCCTGGGCGACGCGGCCGGCGCCGGGCCAGAGATCATCACCATGGCCCTGGCTCGCGCCGAGGTATACGACCTCTGCCGGCCGCTCATCATCGGCCATGTTGGCGTCTTAGAGCAGGCGCGGCGCATCACCGGCGCGCCCCTCACCCTGCGCCCCATCGGCGCGCTCGATCAGGCCCGCTTCCAACCCGGCGAACTCGACGTCCTGGAAACCGGCGCGATTGACCTGAGCCGGCTCGTCTACGGACAAATCAGCCCCATGGCCGGCGCGGCCGCCTATGCCTGCCTGGAACGCGCCACGCGCCTGGCCCTGGACGGCCAGATTGCTGCCGTAGTGACCAGCGCGCTGAATAAAGAGGCGCTCAACCTCGCCGGCTACCACTATGCCGGCCACACCGAGATTCTGACGGATCTCTGCGGCGTCAAGGGCGTCACC
>CAIQJD010000251.1 GCA_903872005.1 uncultured bacterium
ACGACGACGCCAAACTCCTTCGTCGTCGTGCTTTCCGATGGCCTGGGCAGCGGCGTCAAGGCCAATATTCTGGCGACGCTGACGGCGCAAATTGCCTCGACGATGTTCCATCAGGGCGCGTGGGTGGAGGAAGTGATTGACACCCTGGCCGGCACGCTGCCCGAATGCCAGGTGCGGAAGCTGGCCTATGCCACCTTCGCCATGCTGAAAGTCATCCGCGGCCAGGACGCCTATCTGGTAGAGTACGACAGTCCGCCGCTGATCCTGGTGCGCGAAGGCCAGGTAGTAGACCTGCCGGCGGCGACGCGCGAGGCCAACGGGCGCAAAATCCGCGAGGCGCGCTTCACCCTGCAAGAGAATGATTACATGGTGATGGTGAGCGATGGCTATGTGCATGCCGGCGTCGGCGGCCTGTATCGCCTGGGCTGGGGCTGGCAGAACATTGCCACCTCGGTGCGGCGCTGGGTGCAGACCGGCGGCGACGCCCATAGCCTGGCGCGCGCCCTCTCGCGCACCTGTGGGAAGCTCTACAATGGCAAGGTCGGCGATGACGCCACGGTGGTCGCCATGCGCGTGCGGCCGGAAGTGCGGGCGACGATCCTGACCGGCCCGCCGGCCGACCGCGCCAATGACGAGGTGGTCGTCGCCAAGCTGATTGAGGCCAAAGGCATCAAGATCATCTGCGGCGGCACGACGGCCCAGTTGGCGGCGCGCGTGCTGGGCGAAGAGTTGAAGGTGGAATGGGTTCCGCCGAGCAAACGCCACGGGAGCGAGGCGCGCAAAAAGGGCACGCCGCCCACGGCAAAGCTGGCCGGCGTGGACCTGGTCACGGAAGGCATCCTGACCTTGGCCCAGACGGTGGAGCGCCTGGAGAAAGCCGCCACCGTGCATGAATTGACGCCGGATGACGATGCCGCGACGCGGCTGGCGCGCATCCTCCTCTCGGCCGACTATATCCACCTCATCGTCGGCTCGGCGGTGAACCCGAACCAGGTGGCCGATGTGGTGCGCGGCGAGCCGATGCGCATGGTGTACGTGAAAGAGTTGATCCGCGTGTTGGAGCAACGCGACAAGCGGGTGACGCTAGAGAAGATCTGACGCCGGCTACGGCGTCAGCGAGACGACCCACGACGGCCGGCTCCGCTCTTGCGCGTTTTCGCGCGAAGCCGTTAGTGCGCCAATTCACTATTTGACTTTGCGTGACTCTCACGTATAATACAAGTATGCTTGTGAAATACTACGCGAAGCGGCGCGTCCGCTGCGTGGCAATAGAGGGAGATTGGCTATGATCACCATCACGATTAACGATAGGAAGCTCTCTGTCCGCGACGGGATCACGATCATCGAAGCCGCACGGCAGAATGGCATCGAAATCCCGGCGTTGGGCTACGACCCGCGCGTCAGCCCCCCCAGCGGCGTCGAGCTGGCGACCGTGGAGCTGAGCGATGGACAGGCGGCGCGCTTCGTGTCCGCGACCGCCACACGCGTGACGCCGGGCATGACCATCCGCACGGACTCGCCGGCGCTGCACGGCTTCCGCCAGATTTACCTTGAGTCGTTGCTCCGCACCCACTATGGCGACTGTGTGGCCCCGTGCGTGCAGCGTTGCCCGGCCAACGTGGACATCCAGCGCTACATGTACCACGTCGCTTCGGGCAACTTCAATGAGGCCCTGGCCGTCATCAAAGAGAACAATCCCCTCCCCTCGGTCTGTGGCCGCATCTGCCCGCATCCGTGCGAGGTGGAATGCCGGCGCAACGCCGTGGATGGCGCGGTCAACATCAACGCCGTGAAGCGCTTCCTGGCCGATTGGGATAGCTACCAACTGGTTCCGTACACCCCGGCGTGCAAGCCGGACACCGGCCACAAAGTCGCCGTGATCGGCAGCGGGCCGGCCGGCCTGACGGCGGCCTACTTCCTGCGCCGGCAAGGCCACGATGTGACCATCTTTGAGATGCAGAAGGCCGCCGGCGGCATGTTGCGCTGGGGCGTGCCGCGCTATCGCCTGCCCGACGAAGTCCTCAACGCCGAAATCCAGTCCATCCTCGACCTGGGCGTCAAAATTCAATACAACCAGAAGCTGGGCCGCGATTTCACCATCAGCGCCCTGAAAGCGAAAGGCTTCGAGGCGATCTTCCTCGGCCTGGGCGCGCAGAACTCGGCCGCCATCGGCGTCCCCGGCGAAGACCTCCCCGGCGTCATGTCGGGCCTGGATCTGCTCAACATGGTGACGCTGCGCCGGCAGCCGCGCCTCGGCGACCGCGTGGTCGTCCTGGGCGGCGGCAACACGGCCATTGATGCGGCGCGCACCGCAGTGCGCCTGGGCGTCAAGAACGTGACCATCGTCTACCGGCGCACGAAACAAGAGATGCCGGCCCTGGACACCGAAGTGGACGAAGCCGAGGAAGAAGGGGTGCAGTTCGAGTTCCTGGCCGCGCCGACGGCCATCACCCAGGGCGCCGGCGGCCTGGAGCTGCACTGCGTGCGGATGCAGCTCGGCGATATGGACGCCAGCGGCCGACGCCGGCCGACGCCCATCGCCGGCTCCGATTTCGTGATCCCGTGCAGCACCATCGTCTCGGCCATCGGCCACACCGTGGACTCCGAGTGCGTCAAGGACGACTGCGCCTGCTCGCCCAAGGGGCCGATTCAAGTAGATCAGACCACGATGCAGACCAATCTGCCCGGCGTCTTCTCTGGCGGCGATTGCATCACCGGCCCGGACATTGCCATCACGGCCATCGGCGCCGGCCGGCGCGCCGCCGAAGCCATAGACGAATACATCCGCACCGGCCGCGTGACGCCGCAGCCGGCCGACTACGCCTGCAACAAAGGGCGCTGGGATCAGGTTGCGGACGAAGAGTTCAAGGACGTCGCGCCCTGCTCTCGCCAGGCCATCCCCTTGGTGGACCCCGAAGAGCGCCGCGTCAACTTCATGGAAGTCAGCGAGACGTGGGACGCGGCCACCGCCATGCGCGAGGCGTCGCGCTGCCTCACCTGTGGCTGCGTGGAACGCTACGGCTGCGTCGTGCGGAAATACGCCACGGATCTGGGCATCACCTTCGACAAGAAGGCCCAGCCGGCGCGGCGCATCCCGGTGGACGATCATCACCCGATCCTGGTGCGCGACCCCGGCAAGTGCATCCTCTGCGGCCTCTGCCTGAAGGTCTGCCGCGAGATGGAAGGCTCTTCGGCCCTGGAATTTTACGAGACCAACGACGTGCTGACCATTGGGCCGGCCGGCCACCGCCCGCTGGACAAGACGGCCTGTGTGTCGTGCGGCCATTGCGTCACCGTCTGTCCCACCGGCGCGCTGACCTTCAAGCCGGTGCTGCCGGCGGTCTATCGGGCGCTGAACAACCCGCAACTGACGGTCGTGGCGCAGATCGCGCCGGCCGTGCGCGCCGCCATCGCCCAGCACTACGGCCTGGAAGGCGGCGAGGCGATGGGCCGGCTCTGCGCCGGCTTGAAGCAGATCGGCTTCAACTACGTCTTCGACACCTGCTGGGCGGCCGACCTGACCGTCATGGAAGAGGGCACCGAGTTCCTGACGCGGCTCGCTCAAGGCGGGGTGCTGCCGCAGTTCACCTCGTGTTGCCCGGCGTGGATCAATTACTGCGAGAAGCTGGCGCCGGACCTCCTGCCCCATCTCTCGTCGTGCAAGTCGCCGCAGCAGATGTTCGGCTCGGTGATCAAAGAGTATTTCGCCAGGCAGCTCAAGGCGCGGCCGGCCTCGCTCTTCAGCGTCTCGATCATGCCGTGCAACGCCAAGAAGTACGAGAGCAAGCGCGGCGAATTCGCCCATCAGGGGACGCCGGATGTGGATGCCGTGCTGACCACCAACGAGATCATCCAGATGTTCGCCGAGAAGGGGATTGATCCGCGCGCCATCAAGCCGATGGACCTGGACACGCCCTTCGGCAATGTCAGCGGCGCCGGCATCATCTTCGGGGCCAGCGGCGGCGTGGCCGAGGCCGCGCTGCGCCTGGCGGCCGAGCGCATCCTCGACAAGCCGTTGGATAACGTGGACTATCACGACGTGCGCGGCCTCAAGGGCATCAAAGAGGCGACGGTCACCATCAACGACGTCACCGTGCGCCTGGCGGTCGTCAGCGGCCTGCAGAACGCGCAGCAGTTGGTGGATCGCATCCGCGCCGGCGACGCGCCATACGACCTCATCGAAGTGATGGCCTGTCCCGGCGGCTGCATCAACGGTTCGGGCAACCCGGCCCCGCAGTTGACCACCGACCGCGAGGAGCGCCTGGAAGTGCTCTATCGCCTGGACAAGATGGCCCCGATTAAGAAGAGCCAGGACAACCCGGCGGTGCAGGCGATCTACAGCGATTGGCTGGGCGAGCCGGTCGGCGAGAAGTCGCATCATGCCCTGCACACGTCCTACGGCCGGCGTTCCATGCGCGTGGACGAGACGCTGGAGCAGATGTTGGACGAGAAGCCGGTGGTGGACATCGGCGTCTGCGTCTCGACGAGCTGCTTCCTGAAAGGCTCCTGGCGCATCCTGGAAGAGATGGCGGCGCAACTGCGCGAGCGGGGCCTGACGGAGCGCTTCCGCGTGCGGGCGCGCTTCTGCGCCAATAACTGCGCCAACGGGCCGTCGGTCACCGTGGGGCAACACAAGGTGATGCATGTGGATCCGGACAATGTGGCCGGCTTCATTGACGAGTACATGATGCCGGCGTTGCAAGACGCCAAGGCATAAGCCAGCGGCGCACGCCGCCCCCGTCAATGAGCGGCCCCCGGATGATGTGATCCGGGGGCCGCTCATTGGTTCGTCGGTTGGGGCGCGCCAATCGCCGGCGTCACTCGTCCTGGGGGGCCAGCTTGCGCCGGCTGATGTTGTGCGACAGGGTGGCCAGCTCGGCGGCCAGGTCTTCGTTCTTCACGATGATGTCCTGTGGCGTGACCAGGCGGGTCGGCGCGAAGTTCCAGATCACCTGGACGCCGCCTTCCAACATCTGCTCGGCGATCTTCTGGGCGGCGCTGGCCGGCGCGGCGATGATGCCGATGCGGATACGCAGCCGGCACAGCAGGTCGGTCATCTTCTCCACCGGCAAAATCTGGCGCTCGCCGATCTTCTGCCCGATCTTCGCCGGGTCGCTATCGAACAGCGCGATGATCTGCAGGCCGTAACGGACGAAGCCGGGATAAAGCGCCAGGGCGCGACCCAGATTGCCCACGCCGGCCAGCGCCGCCTCCTTGTCGTTGACCAACCCCAGATACTCTTCGAGGTAGGCGGCCAGGCTCTCCACGTCATATCCAACGCCCGGCCGGCCGTATTCCTCCAGATAGCTCAAATCTTTGCGTACCTGGGCGGCCGAGACGTTGGCAGCCCAGGCCAAAGCCTCGGACGAGATGATTTCCTCACCTTGTTCGAGTCCTTCGGCCAGCCGCCGATAGTAGAACGGCAGCCGGCGCAGGCTGGGCATGGGAATGCCGGATTCGGCGTGCACCTGATATTACTCCCACTTCGTTCATTCTATCACGAAATATAGCATGCTTACGAAAGAGATGTCAAATCGGCATGCGGGCCATGTCAAAGGCAGCCGAAAACCGCCATATTCTGACTCTCTGCGCTCTTTGCGTCCCAACGGAGGGGCCATTGGCGCGAAGCGCGAGAACCGGGTACAATGCGCTCCCAAGCAACGCAATGACGAGGAAAGGAGCATGCTCATGACCCCACGCGAGGAACTGTTGGCGCGGCTCGCCGGCGCGGCCGGCGACGCCCCCTACTTTTTGCCCGATTTGACCCTGTGGTATGCCTGGCACAAGGGCCGGCGCACCATGCCGGCCGGTTGGGAAGCCTATGACTTGCCCCAGGTCGCGGCCGCGCTGGGCGTCCCGGTGTGGGCCAGCGCCCGGCCCTGGCGCGTCGAGTACGCCGGCGTCGCGGTGCAAGAGACGCACGCGGCGGCCGAACGGACGACGCGCTACGAGACGCCGGCCGGCGCGCTGACGGCCCGCTGGACGCTGGGGCCGGACGGCGATTGGTGGCAGGCGGAGTATCCGATCAAGAGCGGCGCCGATTTGCCGGCGGCGCGCTGCATCATCGAGGGCCTGACTTATCATCTGGACGCGGAACGCTGGGCGCGCATGGACGCGCAGGTTGGGGCGGCCGGCGTCGTGGCGCTGGAGCTGCCGCGCCGGCCCTATTCGGACCTCCTGCACGACTTCTTGGGCTGGAGCGAGGGGCTGATGCTGATCATGGGCGAAGGGCGCGAAGCCTTGCTGGAAATGGTCGGCATCCTGGAGGAGAAGCTGCGCGGCCTGACCGCGCAGATCGCCGGCGTCCCCGGCGCGTTGGCCCTGGCCCCGGACAATTTGGACGGCCAGT